>CAYXFQ010000027.1:0-12628 GCA_964464345.1 uncultured Methanomassiliicoccales archaeon
CGAATGGGAGGAGCTGGATCGGAAGGTTAGCATCAACCCCGTCTCGCTCCTCACCCTGCCCGACGTCGCTGCGGACCATGTCATCGCCGAGGTCTCCCTCGGCGGCAGCGGCGTGGCAGACCTCACCCTGATGACCAACCTGGCCGTCGACTACCCCATCGCCGCCGGCACCCGCCGCGCCAGGGACGCCAAGGCCTCCCTGTTCAGCGCCAGGGGGCCGAACCTCGTGCGCGAGGAGGAGATGGAAATCTGGTCTGCCTACGGGCGGCCCCTGCAGGGCTACGGCCCCTTCCTGGACATGCGGTCCGGCGGGGAGCTGCACGACCCCAGGGAGGCGGTTCTGAATTACGACGGGGAGAGGGAGATAACCCTCGCCGGCGGCTATCTGCACCCTTCCTACGCAGGGGCCTTCGACAGCGCCCTCGCCATCTGCCGCGAGTTGGGGATGGATGCCGAGAGCGTCATCTCCGGCCTGGAGAATTTCAAGGGAGTTCCCGGGCGCGGTGAAGTTCACTGCAATGGAGAGGGCACCCTGGTCGTCGACCGGAACCCCGGCGTCTCCGCCGACTCGGTCCTGCATCGCCTCGAGACCTTGGAGGCCATGGGAGCTCCCACGCCATCTCGCCTGCTGGTCAGCCCGGTGGACAAGAGGGTTTGCGAGACCCTGGACAGGGAGGCCGTGCGCAGCATGGCGGATGCCCGCGGCATCCCCATGCTATGGGAGGAGGGAGGGACCTTCGACGTCCCTGCCACCGGCCTCGAGCTGCTCTTTGTGAAGGAGGGCTACCTATGAGTCGAATTCTACACCCCAGACCCAACCCCATAGTGGGTGCGATGTACACCCTCCGCGATCTGGATGCGGACGTCATCATAGTCCACGGCCCGGCAGGCTGCGGCTTCATGGCCTCCCGCAGCCTGGAGGAGGCCGGCGTCCGCGTGCTCACCACCGCCATGAGCGTGTTCTTCAACGATTCCGGGGCCGCCGAGAAGCTGGAGGAAACCATACTCCAGGCGGTGGAGCTGTTCAACCCGGAGATCATCGGCGTGGTGGGAACCTGCAGCTCCATGATCATCGGCGAGGACCTGCTGGCATCCATCCAGACCGTTGGCGCCCCCTGCATCGTCATCGACGTGGATGTGCATGCCTGCATGGCCAACAACATCGAGGGCGTCATCGTAACCATGGAGTCCGCCGCGAGGGCAGGACTCATCGACTCCGCTGAGCTGGAGCGCCAGAAGAGGGTCATGAGGGAGACCACCGAGATGGAGAGGAGCCGCGGCATGGCCAGCCGCGCCTATCTGCCACCGAGGAGGAGCCCCACCAAGCTGGAGCTCGCCCAGAAGGTATTGGACACCCTCGCCGCAGGAGGCAGGGTGCAGGTCCTCATGAACGCCAAGAAGGAGCTCACCTACCGCTTCGCGGACATCAATCTCGCCGTGCAGGAGGCCGCTGACGCCCTGGGAGGAGAGGTCTTGCACTATGCGAACCTGGACACCGAGCTGGGGCTTCCCCGTATACGCTCCTACGCCAGGAACATCTCCGAGGAGCTGGCCTCCCATGGCATTGAGCCCATAATCACCGGCGGACTGGACGAGTACGCCGCCGCCGGACCGCGCGCCGATGAGCTCAGCCGCACCGAGAGTAACGCGCTGCGCATGGTAACCGGAATTCCCCATGCCCTGCCGACCCTGAGCATGGACGACCTGCTGGTGACCGACCAGCCCCGCCAGCTCGCCAACTACATCCGCCAGGGTCACCCCTGGGCAGTGGGCGAGATCGGCTCCCACACCCTGGTCATGGGCACCAAGAGCATCATCCCCTCCGAGACCGGCGAGACCATACGCCGGCTGCTGGAGGCCATGGCTTGAGGTTCCCACGCATATTGCTCGCCGGAAGCGGCAGCAATGTCGGCAAGACGCTCTTCAGCAGCGCCCTGATGGCCTCCCTCTCGAAGAGGATGACCGTCCAGGGCTACAAGTGCGGGCCGGACTTCATCGACCCCATGTTCCATGCCCTGGCCACCGGACGACCGGGGAGGAACCTCGACGGCTTCATGATGCCGCATGCGGCCATGGAGTCGCACTTCCAGCGCTCCTCCCGGGATGCCGACATCTCGATTTTCGAGGGAGTGAGAGGACTCTACGAGAGCCTGGACTGGGATGTGGACACCGGCTCGACGGCGGAGATCGCCAAGCTGTTGGACATCCCGGTGCTGCTGATGATCAACACCCGATCGCTCACCCGCAGCGCCGCCGCGCTGGTGAAGGGGTTCCGGGCCCTGGACCCGGACGTCAACCTTGCCGGAGTCATACTCAACAATGTCTCCGGGCCGTCGCATCAGCGCAAGGCCAGCAAGGCGATAGAGGAGCTGGCGGGGATTGAGGTCGTGGGCACCATCTGGCGCAATGCCGAGCTCACGCTTCCCACGCTACCAACGGAGGAAGGGCTCGACCTGGACTCCCTGAGCAAGATAATGATGGAGGAGATCGACGTCGAGCGCATCCTCTCCATTGCCGAATCCGCTCCCGCTCCAAGGGGCATCGACGAGGGCCCTCCCGCTGAGAAGACTGGAGAGGGGCTGCGCGCCGCCGTCCCCTTGGATCCGGGATTCAACCTCTACTACCCTGAGCATCTCGAGACCATGCGGTCCCTGGGTGCCGAGGTCATCCACTATAGCCCCTGCGAGGGAGAGTCGCCCCCTGAAGCGGACCTCCACTATCTCGGAGGCGGGAGGCCGGACCTCTTCGCCCGCGAGCTCTCCGAGAATCACTCCTTCATCGAAGCCCTGAGCAATGCCGCCGCTGAAGGCATACCAGTCGTGGCGGAGGGCGAGGGCTCCCTCACTCTTTGCCGGAACCTGATTGACCTGGATGGGGAGAGGTATCCCATGGCCGGCCTGCTTCCCGCCGATGGGGAGCAGTGCAGAAGGCGGCAGGGACTCTCCTATGTGATAGCCAAGGTGCGGGATGGCTCCAAGCTCTTCCCCGTGGAGACATTCCACGCCCATGAGTTCCACTACTCCCGCATGATTCCTGACGATGGCGCCGCATTCTGCTACGATGTGCTCCGCGGCAAGGGCATAACCGCACGCTCGGACGGACTGCGCTCCGGATCGGCGCTGGGCAGCCTCATGCACCAGCACGTATTGTCCTCCCCCTGGTGGGTCCCTTCCCTGCTGAGGGCGGCCGCAGAAAGGCCCTACTAGTTTTCTTTGTTGACAGAAGAAGACATAAAGTATGGGGGCCCATAGTCGCCGCCAAGGAGGCCCAAAGCATCCCCGCAGAGAAAATTCTCGATGTTCTGACTCATTTCGTGAAGGCCGAGACCGAGACTCCGCCCTCAGAGGCGATGAGTCCCCCGGAGAGTCCCCTGAAGTACGCCCGCATCGGTGGGGACTGGCACTACGTCTGCTATCCAGCATCGCTGGAGAGGGACATGGGCGGGGAGATCACCCGGGTGTGGGCTCGCAAGGTCCTGGAGGATCTGGAGGAGCGCGGTATACTGACGCATCTCCCCCTCAGGCCTCCCCGCCGCAAGGACTCCACCCCGCATTTCTATCTGCGCCGCGACAGCACGGCCATCAGCGCCGCCGTCATCCTCCTCGCCGACCGCCTCTTTGAGGACCGGGAGCTCTTCAACGGCTTCCGCCATCAGATCGACGAGGAGTTCGTCGCCCGCATACTCCACGAGCGGGGGCATGTCATGCACCGCAGCCTCAAGCTCTGGTCGCTGGGCCCCAGGGAGATGCGCTCCCGCTTCCGGTCCATGCAGCATCTCCTTGGCGACGAGGACGTCGACCTGAAATCCTATCTCCTGAAGTCCCTGCGCCTGATATACGACGAGGGGCGGAGAGACCGCTCCGTCCTCCTGGACCTGGAGCTGAAGCTGCCGGTCAACCATCCGCTGGAGCTGGACATCTCCGAGCTGGAGTCCATCAACCCCACCGGCCTCGGCCAGGGGGAGATGGATGACGGCGGGGCGGGACCCATCGACCTCATCTCCGACCACTATCGCTTCCACCAGCGGGCGCACGTCATACTGCCCATCCTCTACCTCCTGTCCAAGTCCCCCAGCGCGCTTATGCGCTTTGTCAGTCATCCCGTGGCGCATGGAGTGGGAGAGGTGGACCACAGCTTCCAGGGCACCGACGCCCTGAACGACCTCATCTTCGAGTTGCTCACCGCCACCATATCCGACATCGTCAACATCGGCGATGGGGATTCCGGAGGCGGCAGCGTCGCCCTGCGGCCCAAGGTCGAGGACGGCTGCTCACCGCTCATGGTCATCAGCGACGGAACGCTCGACATCCACTATGATGCGGCCTTCGACAGTTCCCGCACCCGGCCGCCGGGGAAGCCGGGCGCCAAGGCGGGCAAGCCCTACCTGGACGTCCAGACCGCCGTGTCGGTGTCGCCCTACAGCGGCCTCTCGCTGGAGGACATCCGGGACTTCGACGGCCTTGTCGCCGAGATGCGGGAGGGGAGGGACCCCGTCTTGCGGATGATACTGGAGTCTCTGCCCAACCGCTTCCGGAACGTGGTGGAGATACTAGGCCCCGGCAGCCACTGGTGCGAGGAGCACCGCTCCGACCTCATCCTCTACCTCAACCTCGCGCTGATGGACATGAGCATAGGGCCACAAGGCGCAGAGCTGCGCCGCCCCTGCTGGGGGATAGCTGGCCGGGAGGATAGCTACGAGTCGCTACGGGACAATGTCTCCATGCTGCGAGAGATGTATCCCGAGATCATCCGGCAGCGGCAGCATGCCTAGAGGTTCGATTTGTGCCCTCTCGCAATCATTTAAAAAGAATTTAAACGACTTTTCGAAACGGTTATATAGGCATATATTCAAAATCAAACTAGGACGGTTGAAGGCGCACAGGAACGAAAGCGATGAAACCCCCCCAGTACCCACCGGTTGAAGGGAAAGTCGGCTGCCGTTGCAGGCCTATCAGCGCCATGAGGGCTTGAACAGGCCTCGAGTCTCTTCCCTGGCGGCGACAACCGTCCCACAGCCACTTGTCATCTGACATCCGGCTCCATTTTCAAGTGATGAGGAGCATTCGCACTCTTCATCCAAACGTCATCGCTCGAAGAAGGAGAGCTTGCCCATGGGGTCGCCGGTGGCGCGGGCCTTGACCACGATGAGGTCGACCACCCGATGGCCGCCATCGTCGGTGAAGTGGTTCTCCTCAACCTCGACCTCCACCTCCACGCTGACCGCTCCCGCCTGCACAGCGCGACGAATGGCATCGTCCTTGGCGATCTCCGAGGCGAGGTCGATGGCGTCCTGGAGGCGCTGCCTCCTCTCCGCCTTGCGGTAGGCCGACAGAATCTCGTAGCCCCCGGTCGGCATCGGCCGTATCTGCACCGAGGCGAACTCGGAGATCTTGCTGCAGATGGTTCCGACAGCGTTCCCCATCTCATGATCCATGGGGAGGATTATCTCCATGCCCAGGCGCTCCTCCAGGGCAGGCAGGAACAAGTGCGCGGGACCGCCGAGGGCGACCAGGGGCACATCCACCGTCGCCCGGACGTTGAGGACGTCCATGTAGCCTCCGCCGGAAGCCACCTGGAGGATCTTGTCCAGGCTGCGGCAGTCCTCCTGCAGCCCGGTCTCGTCCAGGATGACCTTCCTCAGCACCCCCTCGCCCAGCATGGAGACCATCTTGTGCATGGCCTTGAGCCGGTACTGCTGGGAGGACATCAGGGCACGGGAGGCTTCTGCCGCCAAGCCGAGACGGGAGCACTCCGGGTCGCCAGCGAGGAAGGTGCCGTCCACGTGCATCAGGTCTGTGGGGGTGAGGCCGGTCTCGATGATGCTGCCGTAGCTTATCAGGCGGTCCATGACGTTGCGGGAGATGACGATCTCCGGATTGCCGTCGTAGACCTCGTCCCGGGTGCAGGGGGCGTTGTCCCTGATCCACATCATTATCTCCGCGTCCCGGCCCTCCAGCCAGGTGCTGCGGGTGGAGTGGGGGATAAGGAATGTGCTCTCGCCCGTCTCCCGTATCCTGTCTGCCAGCTCGGGATACTGCAGGCCCGCCATGGCCAGGGGCACCACGCGGCGCGGTCCGATGAGTATCGGGTCCCTCTTGCCGCGACGGATGTGGGAGTCTCCCCCCAAGGCGATGGTCAGCACGTCGATGGAGCGGACCATGGTCTTGCGATCACCTATTATGGCCCCTTCCGAGGCTATTCGAGGCAGACCCTTGCGAAGGTGGGCGATATCACTGGAGGTTGAGCCCATGTCCAGGACCAGGCAGTCCTCCCTGTCGGAAAGGAATCGCCCGCCCATGGCGGATGCGGCGGGACCGGACATGATGGTCTCCACCGGCCGCAGGCGGGCGGACTGGACACCCATCATGGTGCCGTCTCCCTTGAGGACCATGATCTTGGCGTCGATGCGCTGCTTGCTCAGCATGAAGGTGACGTCATTCAGGAAGTCGTCGATTATCGGCAGGAGGCGACCGTTGATGATGGCGGTGTTGGTGCGCTCGTGCACCCCCAGCTCCTCCGACAGTTCGTGGGCGGCGATGACCGGCAGGTCGCTTACTCTGCGGATAATCTCCCGCGCCCTCTCCTCGTGGGCGGAGTTGTAGCAGCTGAAGCGGGCGGAGACCACGATGGCGTCCACCTTGTCCTTCATGCCCTCTATGCCCTCGAGTATGCCCTTCTCATCCAGGGCGGCCTCCATCTTGCCCTGCACATCGTGGCCGCCGGCCACGAAGATGCTCGCGGTGGCGTCCTTGGGCCACTCCTTGTCGGGAGCCCAGCCGATGCCGACGAGGCCCACCTTGCCGCCCCGTCCCTCCAGGATGGAGTTGGTGGCCAAGGTCGTGGACAGGCCCACGAAGCGAACGTCGACAGGATCGAAGGAGCGACGGGATATGAGCTGCTCGAGGACGTCCATGAGGCCTATTATCAGGTCCTCATGGGTGGTGGGGGTTTTGGCCCTCGCCAGAACCTCCCGGTTGCGCATGTCCATGACCACCGCGTCGGTGTAGGAGCCCCCGGCATCTATCCCCAGGCCGAGAGTTCTCTCGTTCCCGCTTTTCTCGCCGCTCATTGCCTCCTCGTGATTGCTATGGAGCTATAATAGAACAACAGTCCTGGGAGCTCTCTTCGTCAGCATAATATAGCCTGTCGGCACATACTGGCCAGGCTGTGGTTCCCATGATTCTGGAAAAGGTGAAATCGACCATAACCGCCCTGCAAGAGCGGCATTTCGAGAGGGAAGACGAGATAGCCGGTTCCCTCCTCGCCCTTCTGAACGGGGAGCACCTGCTCCTGATAGGCCCCCCGGGCACGGGAAAGAGCATGCTCGCCCGGGACATCTGCCGCTGCCTCGACGGCGGGAGACTCTACTACTATCTGCTCACCCGCTTCACCTCCCCCGAGGAGGTCTTCGGTCCGCTCTCCCTGGAGTCACTGAAGAGCGGCGAGTTCTGCCGGCAGACGGAGGGCTACCTGCCTGACGCCAACATCGCCTTCCTGGATGAGATCTTCAAGGCCAACAGCTCCATACTCAACAGTTTGCTCACTATCCTCAACGAGAAGAAGTACCACAACGGCCGTGAGGTCTGCGACGTGCCCATCTGCTCCATATACGGGGCATCCAACGAGCTCCCCGAGGAGGGGGAGGGCCTGCAGGCGCTCTACGACCGCTTCCTGTTCCGCTACTACGTCTCTCCCCTGTCGGGGGACGAGAGCTTCATCTCCGTGGTCTCGCTGCCGAGCGGGGAGTTCGACCCTCCCATGATGCTCACGATGGCTGAGATCGAGGAGAACCGCCGCCAGGCGCAGAGCCTGCCGGTGGACGACGAGGTGCTGGTCACCTTCCTCGCCCTGCGCGAGGAGCTGAAACGAGAAGGGAGATACGTCTCCGACCGGCGCTGGAAGAAGAGCCTGGAGATCATGAGGGTCGCCGCCGGCACCCTCGGTCGGCCCAGCGTGGACATCAGCATGCTGCCGATACTGCAGCACCTGCTCTGGGACCAGCCGGACGAGAAGGAGGACATCCGCCGCGGCATCTTCCAGGCCTGCGTCTCCCACGGGGTGGACCTGCAGGGCCTGCGCAAGGACGCCGAGGAGCTCTTCAAGCTCGCCCTGCGCTCCCGCACCCTGGTGGACGCCGGCGCCCGCTTCCCGCGGGTGGTCTACTGCCACGACTGCAACGGCTCCTTCACCAACCTCGAGAGCATGACCAAGCACAACGAGGCCAATCCCAAGCACAGCTACATGAACCCCTTTGATGACGCTCGTGGCCGCTCCCGCGGCTACCGGACCTACAGCTACCGGGAGCTGCTCACCCACTTGGAGGTCAAGCACGGCTGGAAGCTCACCGAGAAGACCGACACCCCGGAGTCTCGGCTCTACCGCAAGGAGGCCGACAGCCTCCGGGAGCGCAAGGACTCCGTCCTCTCCGGTCACGACCTGGAGCGGCAGGACCTTCTGGACGGGCTCAACGCCAACATCTGGCTCTCGCCCCGGGACCGCAAGGAGCTCATGATGATCTTCGACCACCGCATCATCGCCCTCAGCGAGATCGAGCAGGTTCTGGTCGAGATTGAAAAGGTCCTTGAGTGAGGGAAGATGCAGGAGAGAGCCGACGCCCTGCGCATAAGCGTCGCCGCCCTGGTGGACAGCGAGGAGCTGCGGCAGATTCTCGCCCAGCCCAGAAGGCTTTCCCGCAAGCGCAGGCAGGAGACGGCGGAGATCCTCGCCGAGGAGGTTCTGGCCGGCTACGAGGTCCGGGACCACGAGGCCTTCGTGAAGAAGCATGGAGTTCTCCTCAACATCCTCTTCCTGCTCAGAAACGACCCCACCTGGGAGAAGATCAAGCACCTTGGCGCCAGCAACGACCTGCTCCCGCTTCTGATTATGCGGATGATACTTCCCCGCACCTTCGACCTCATCGAGGAGAGCCTCCCCATCTACGAGAAGGAGGACGAAGACTTCGACCGCGACTTCATAGTGGAGGAGAGCGACGAGGATCCCGACCAGCACCTGGACAGCGAGATCGAGGAGAAGGAGGAGGCCATCTTCAACGAGAAGATGCGGGAGACCCTCAAGGGGTTCCTGGATGAGGTGAACATCTCCCTGGAGGCGGACCTCAAGGCCATCGAGCTGCTCAGCCTGCTCTTCCCCGGCAGCGGCTTCGACTACAGCATGCGAGAACTGCATCGAGAGTTCCTGTCAAACCTGGAGGACTACGCCAACGTGGTCGCCCGCAACGAGGACCTGGCCCGCATCGTGGAGGTCCTGGGTAGGATGGAGTCGGAGCTCGGCGACCGGAAGATGGCCAAGACCGATGCGGGCTTCTCGGTGGTGCACAGCATCCGCCTGTCCGACGACCTGCAGCGCATGCTGCCGATAGAGATGCTCAATCTCACCGATCCTGATTTGGAACTCCTTTTCTTCACCAAGTACTGCGAGAGGAAGCTGATGACCTACCAGCTCCGGGGCCAGGAGATGGTCTCCGGGCCCCCCGAGGATCGCCGCAAGGGTCCCGTGGTGGCGCTGGTGGACACCTCCGGGTCCATGCAGGGAGAGCCGGAGGTCATCGCCAAGGCCGCCGTGCTGGCGGTCACGAGGACCATGATACCCGAAGGCCGGGACGTCAAGGTCATCCTCTTCTCCACCGACACCACCGAGATCTCCCTCAGCGACCAGGAGAAGATGGGCCGGGAGTTCCTGGACTTCCTCTCCTACACCTTCGGGGGCGGCACCGACTTCAACCTGGCGCTGCGCGAGGGGGCCCGCTCGCTGCGGGACGGCGTCTGGGAGGGCGCGGACCTGCTCTTCATATCCGACGGCCACTCAGTGGTCAACAACCCCGCCCTGCTGGCCGAGTGGAACGAGCTGAAGGAGCTGAACGACGCCAGGGTCTACTCCATAATCGTCAACAACAAGGACGCCGGGGGCCTGGAGGACATCTCCGACCACGTCTACATTCTGGACGAGGAGGCCCTCTGGGAGAGGGGCGGGGAGTACGTCCGCCTGATCGGCGACCTCTCCTAGGCGCGGTACTCGCGGCAGGAGGCCACGAATCTCTTTGCCATGTTGGGGTCGTTGGCCATGTGGATGTGCAGCAGCGAGCCCTGGGTATTGCCGCTTATGAGCCCGTCCCGGGAGTCGGCGATCCCCTTGCCGCGACTCATTGAGTAGACAGAGCCACTGACGTCCGCCGCCAGTGAGGCGTGATGGAACTCGTGTCCGCGCAGAACGTCGCCCTTCTTGGCCAGCGGGCCGTCCCGCAGCATCTCCGCCTGCACATAGCCGAGCGCTTGTAGGCGAGGGTGCATGCTCGCCTCAGCGTCGAAGACGCCGACCATGCCGTAGCTCTCTCCCTCCAGGTCTTTCAGGCTCTTTGACAGGAAGAGGGTTCCCCCACCCTCGGAGTAGATGGGCATCCCATCACGGGAGGCTTCCAGCATCTCCTGGCGCAGCGACTGGTTCTCCTGCAGTCGGCCGGCGTGCAGCTCCGGGAAGCCGCCGCCAATGAACAGGCCATCTACATCTGGCAGGGAGTCGGCGAGCGGTGAGAAGGATACCAGCTCCGCCCCGTGGGACTCCAGCAGGTCCAGGTTGTCCTGGTAGTAGAAGCTGAACGCCTCGTCCCTGGCGACTCCGATTCTCGCCTCCTTTCCCCCTGGCCCGAAGATGCTCTCCTCCGGCATCTCCAGGGCGGGGGCGGCCGCGGCGATCTCCTCCACCATGTCGAGGTCCACGCACTCCTCCACCATGGCCAGTATGTTGTCGTAGACGTCAGACTGGGACTGCTCCCCGGCGGGCATGAGCCCTAGATGGCGACTCTTGAGCTCCACTCCCTTCCGGCGGGTCACGCCCCCGACCACCGGAACATCCCTGATGGAGTCCTTCACCATGCGCAGGTGCCTGTCGCTGCCGATGCCGTTCACGATGACGCCGGCGATGTTCACGTCCGGGTCGTAGCGCCGGAAGCCCTCCACCACTGCCCCCACGCTGCGGGAGGAGCCGGAGGCGTCCACGACCAGCAGCACCGGGCAGTTAAGGATCTTGGCGAGATGGGAGGAGCTGCCCTCCTCGCTCACACCGTCCAGACCGTCATAGAAGCCCATCAGCCCCTCCATGACCGAGATGCCGGCCCCTCGCGAGCCGCGGAGGAAGAGCTCCGGGATGGCGTCAGGGAACATCCAGCTGTCCAGGTTGCGGCAGATCCGACCGGAGAGGTGGCTGTGCTGCATGGGGTCCATGAAGTCCGGGCCGGCCTTGAAGGCCTGCGGCTTCCGACCCCTCTTCCTGAGGGCCATGAGCAGTCCGGCGCTGAGAGTAGACTTGCCGATGCCGGAGCATTGGCCGGCAATCATCACACGTGGGACGTCCATATGGTTGGATGTTATCGCCAGTAAATATAATGAGCGATGCCCCGCAAAGCACTCCCGCGTCAATCAGGATGGTGGGGGAGAGTCGTCCCCGTCAGCCTCGTACTTCTGGACGATGTCCTGGCAGAACTCCCGCTGGAAGAAGTTGAAGTAGACGAAGGAGTAGACCGATGCCAGGCAGATGCTGAAGAGGAAGTATCCCATGTAGATGTAGGCCACCTGGGCGAGGTCCTCCACCAGATAGATCACCAGGCCCACCAGGAGGAAGACCACGCCAAGGGCGATGAAGCTCTGGTAGAGCCTCTTCTTCATGCCCGTCCAGATCTGGTAGTCCCTGGCCTGGCTCTTGATGGTGCCCCCCAGGTCCCGGGTGATGGACCAGGGGACGATGAACACCGGGACGAAGAAGGTGATGATTATGCCCACCGCCGCCATCTCCCAGCCCTGGAGCTCGAGGATGAAGAAGGGGTTCAGGAAGATGTAGGACACCAGGATGATCGAGAGCGCCAGCATGGCGGTGACCATCGACCGGAAGGAGCCCTCCGGGAAGGTGTGCTTGTTGCCAATGGGATTCAGCTCCACATCATGGATGTCGATGACCGAGGGGATGTCGAAGACCCAGACGTTGGCCCGCATCGCCCCCTTGTCGCTACCATCGTTCCTCACCTTCTTCAGCGAGTTGATGATGCGCACCATGTAGTGCCGGAAGTAGGCGACGATGACGCCGAGCACGCCGAATGCGGCAGTGACTATGATCGTGAATATCAGCAGGAGCTGGACGAAGATGAGGAGATAGTTGATGAGCAGATCATCGCCCAGTGGCAGGATGGAGATCCAGTTCACGGGGTGGAAGT
Organism: uncultured Methanomassiliicoccales archaeon; assembly: GCA_964464345.1. GTDB lineage: Archaea > Thermoplasmatota > Thermoplasmata > Methanomassiliicoccales > Methanomethylophilaceae > CAYXFQ01. Next base: position 12,221 of record CAYXFQ010000027.1, read on the forward strand.
AGTCGTGGTAGAGAAGGGAGAGCAGGCTGAAGACCAGCAGTATCCCCATCATCCTGGGGAAGGTGTGGGCGAAGGAGTAGCGGCGGTTGTGCCTCATCTTCGCCATCACGTATACTCCCAGTATGGAGAAGGCGGGGACGTAGGGCAGGCAGATGCGCACGAGATACAGGCCGAAGCGGCTGGGAGGGTCGATGATGATGCTCAACAGTGAGAGCAGGATGCAGATCGGCACCATGGCCGGCAGGAGGCGGCGTATGCGCGCGTCCAGCAGGCACCTGTCATCGAAACACAGCTCTTTGTCGTTCCCCGGCAAAAACTCACTCCCTCTCGCTTTCGGACCGAAGGCTAAGAAGGTGTGGCTCCGATTTAACATCTTTCCAACATATGGCCGGACTGGGGAACTTTTAT
>CAYXFQ010000028.1:0-12148 GCA_964464345.1 uncultured Methanomassiliicoccales archaeon
CGGGCGGGACCCGGACGACGTCTCCCGGGAGGTGAGGGAGATACTCAGCGGCAAGACGGTGACCTCCTTCGACGTCCGGAGGGAGTTCTACGGGCACCTGCTCTATGAGCCCTGGGACCTCACGGGGGAGGCCACCATAGCTCCCTCCATCAAGATACGCTCGGAGGAGATCTGCCGCATCCCCTTCCATCTCCGCCGGGACGGCAACGTGCTGGAGATCACCTACAACAGCATGCTCCCCTCCGACCCCGCTCTGGTGGACGGCGGCCACCGGGCCCTGGACGACGCCCTCCGCGCCAGCAGCATCCTGCTGGAGCTCAGCCGGAGCGGTCACTACTGACTTTCTGAGGAATTAAAAAAGGGGGCCGGGGGACTCCCCCGGCTTGGCGCGGGGATCAGACCTTGAAGAAGGACTTGACGCCCGGGCGGAACATGTAGTAGAGGACAACCGCGGCGACGACGGTCCCAACCAGGCCGGCGGGGAGGGCGAACAGGCCGCCGATCAATCCCAGGCCCATCAGGATGACGCCCAGGTACCAGGCGATGGTCCAGCCGTCCAGGAAGGCCTTTCCGATCACTATCATGATCAGCGCCAGGACGACACCGCCTCCACCGATGATTTCCACACCGCCTTCCAGGCCCAGGTCAATAGCGCCCAGGTTGAGGAAGAGCGCGACTGAGGAGAGCAGAGCGAATATCCCTACTATCATGTAAAACCAGCCGATGATGGAGATCAGCAACGGCCTCTTGGCACCAGATTTTCTTGCCATGAGTGAACATCTCCTCATGCGCATATATCCCTACCGCCAAGCGCTGCGAATCAGCGCCGCGGCGGCCATTGAGGGGGGCTTGCGCCCAGGGCCAGAGCCAGTGCGAAGGTCTCGAAAGCCTGGTATCCATAGAGTGCCAGGTACACCAGAGCCAGCAGCACCAGAAAGATCACGGTGAAGATCAGGCCGGGGCTGCTGGCCATCAGCATCATGACGCCCACCAGGAGCAGTCCGAAGACGAGATGGCGGAAGCCCTGCCTCGGTCTCCCAAGATAGATGTGCCCCAGGCCCCAGAATCCGAAGAATCCCGGCAGCAATGCCAGCAGCATGGCTATGTTGCCGCTCTTGGCTCCGCCGGGGGAGGCTATGCTCTGCTGTCGGCGGGGGACGGGGGTGAAGCACTGCGGGCAGGTGAGACTGTTGTCCGGGACTTGAGCGCCGCAGGATCGACATCGTCGCATGAGGACTAGATGCGGGGGACGATAGACATAGCTTTGCCCATCGACACAGATTTTAAGGAAGGCGCCCATAATCTTGCGAGGATGCCCATGAATGCGAAGCAGAGGAAAGAGGCCAGGATATTGGCCTGGGTGCTGGTGGCGATGGGACCGTTGTCGACCGGCATGCTCGTGCTATCCCTGGGAGGGAACCTGGACAGCGTGCAGGTGATACTGGGGGTGTCGATGCTGCTGCCAATGCTCTTCGGGCTGGCGCTGCTGGTGATGCTGAAAAAACTGCCTCCTGAGGACTCCGAGATCAGTCCCTGAGCTTGTGGCCGGTGCAGCTCATCACTGCCACCAGGCGCTCACCGTCGTAGATGCTGACCTCGTAGAGCGAGGTGCTGCGCCCTTCGTGCAACTTCCGGGAGCGGGAGCGTATCTCTTCTCCCCGCACCGGTCGCAGATAGGATATCTGACAGTTCAGGGCCACTTGGGGAACGGGCCCCATGTTGGCGGCGAAGGCGAAGGTCTGGTCCGCCAGTAGGAAAGTGGCCGCCCCATGCCCCAGCCCGAGGCTGTTCCACTTCCCCTCCATCGGCATGCGCAGGCGCACCTCGTCGACGCTGAGGCAGATGGGCTCGATGCCGTTGGCGCGGGCATAGGGGGCCGTGGCGATGGACATCATCCGCTCTAGGATGGCATCGGGCATCTCCCCTCGGATGATGGACAGGAGCTTCTCCCTCATGGCGTTTAAATCGCCATCGATTCTATTTAAACCGAATCCAGGGTGGGCCGATGTCGGCATCGCGGGCAATTGGATCCGCACGGGCCGCTCATCTGTCCGGCCTCGACACTTCGGGAGACGTCATGAGCAACGTTGCCACATCTCTAGTCCAGGCGTCTCGGTGCGTCCGATTGCATCTAAAAAATCCCGGAAACAATCAATATATACTCTCCAACTCCAAGTTTACATGCGACGGGTATTTTGGAGGACTAAGCCATGCATAAAAAAGTCGCAACCTCTTTTATCTGCGCCCTGGTGGCCCTTCTTCTACTGACCTCTGCTGCCCTCGTGGCCGATCCGCCCGAGATCTTTGAGCATGATGGTTTCAAGTACAGCGTTACAACGGGAGGCGAGATACGCATAGTGGAAGGTCCCGACAGCACCGATGTGGTGATTCCGTCCGAGATCGACGTAAAGCCTGTCAGATACATTGGGAATTCCGCCTTCTCCGGGTGCAGCTCCATAGTCTCAGTGAGCATCCCCAATACCGTCAGTGAGATTGGGATGAGCGCTTTCCGGGATTGCAGCTCCCCGGAGTCGGTGGACATCGAGCCGGGTGTCGCATACATCAGGGACTACGCCTTCTACGGGTGCAGCTCCCTGAAGGAAATAAGCATCCCGCACGGCGTCCTTTTCATCAACGACAACGTCTTCGGCCAGTGCGGGAGCCTGGAGGAAGTCACCATCCCCGCCAGTGTCGGAGAGATCCGGGGGTATGCGTTCTGGGGTTGCACATCCTTACAGTCCATACTCATCCCGGAAAGCGTCTTCTCCATCGATCGAACCGCCTTCCAAGACTGCGACTCTCTCAAGGAAATAGGGGTCTCGCCCCTCAGTTCCACCTACAGCAGTGTGGGCGGGGTGCTGTTCAACAAGGGCGGGGACACCTTGGTCAAGTTCCCCCTCGGGCTCGAGAGTGAGAGCTACGCCATACCAGACGACGTCACGTCCATCCGGGAATATGCCTTCGAAGGCTGCAACTCCCTGAAGTCCGTCGTCATTCCCGGCAGCATCACGTCTATCGCGGAACGGGCCTTCTATAACTGCTGCTCCTTGGAGCACATCGTCATTCCCGGCAGCGTCAAGTCCATTGGGGACAATGCCTACGGCTGGTGCCAATCCCTGGCGTCCGTGGAAATAGAAGACGGCGTCGAGTCCATCGGGGAGGGGGCCTTCAGCCTTGCGGGACTGAAGGACATAAGCATCCCCGGGAGCGTCAAGTCCATTGGGGCTGAAGCCTTCTTCTACTGCACCTCCCTGGAAAGCGTCGAAATCCATGACGGCGTCGAGTCCATCGGGGAGGGAGCCTTCGACACCACCACAAAGCTGAGGGCCATATGCATCCCCGCGACCGTCACGTCCATGGGAGAAAGCGTCTTCAACCAATGTCACAGCCTGGACCACATACGCTTCCTAGGAGACGCTCCTCAAGTCGATGGCGACTGCCTCAGTGAAGTGACGGAGATAGTGGTGTACTTCGAGCCCGATGCCGATGGATTCACCACTCCCGAGTGGATGGGTCTGCGGGCGATGGCCTATGGATCGGACGGCGATGCGGGAGATGGTCCCGGAGGGGAGCCGGATGGCCCGAGAAGGGACGCGCCAGCGGGCCCGGGGCTGGACCCGGCCTTGCTGGCCGCAGGCGCGGTTCTGCTGCTGATCTCCATGGCGGCCATCATCCTCATACGAAGGCGCTGACTCCCTCCTCGTCCCGATGCAGGGAGTGGACCCGTCCCCATTGGGGCCGATGAGGGCACGGAGGAGTCTGCGGCTTGCCCAATTTGCCTGTCGATATGCTCTCCGAGCCTCATTCGGCTCTCGCCGAAAGTGATTTCATCTGCGTTGAAGTTGGGATGGAGGGTGTGAGCCTGAAGACTATTAGCGTCAAGGAGCTGAACGAGAGGGCCGGCCGCCTGCTGGCCCAAGCCCCGGATCTGAACGACATCTGGGTCATAGGCGAGGTGTCCAATCTCACCAAGCACAGCTCCGGGCACTACTATTTCACGCTCAAAGGGGAGGGCAGCGAGCTCCGCTGCACCCTCTTCCGCGGCGCCAGGAGGCACATCGCCCTGGAGATCGAGGCCAACATGAAGGTCCGCGCCCGGGGCTCGGTGGACATCTACGTCCCACGCGGGAGCTATCAGTTCAACGTCAACGACCTGCGCCCCTCTGGCGTCGGCGACCTCTACATGGCCTACGAGGCCCTGAAGGCCAAGCTGGACGAGGAGGGGCTCTTCGATCCCGCCATCAAGAGGCCGTTGCCTACCTATCCTCGCCGCATAGGCGTGGTGACATCGCCCACCGGGGCCGCCATCCAGGACATACTGCAGGTCAGCGGCAGGCGCTTCCCGGCGGACATACTCATATCCCCCGCCCTGGTGCAGGGCGAGGGCGCCGCCGAGAGCATCGTCAAGGCCCTGCGCCGCCTGGAGGGCTTCGACGTGGACCTTGTGATCGTCGGACGCGGCGGCGGCTCGATCGAGGACCTCTGGGCCTTCAACGAGGAGATCGTCGCCCGCGCCATCCGCGCCTGCCCGGTTCCAGTGATATCCGCTGTCGGTCACGAGACCGACTTCACCATAGCCGACTTCGTCGCCGACCTGCGGGCTCCCACGCCCTCGGCGGCGGCGGAGCTCGCCCTTCGGAACCGCCAGCAGGAGCTGAGGCGCCTGCAGATGGTGATGTCCAAGGCGGAGGGCGGCCTGCGCCTGAGCCTGCAGAGGCTGATGCACCGCTTCCAGCTGGCGGAGAACAAGCTCTCGCCCCGCAGCGCCCTCCAGGACCTCGGCCATCGCGGCCAGGCTGTGGACGAGCTCTCCTCCCGCGCGGAGGACAGGATGCGCATCCGGCTGGAGCGGGGCGCGGCCCGACTGGACTCGCTGTCCTCCTCCTTGCAGGCTCTGGACCCGCTGCGGGTGCTCTCCCGCGGCTACTGCGTCCTGCAGTCCTCGGAGGGAGTGGCATTGTCCTCAGTGGAGCAGATGAAGGCGGGAGACATGGTCAGCGCCGTCCTGCGGGACGGCCGGGCGGAGGCGAAGGTGGAGAGAATCGAGAGAGAGGGATGACATGACGAAAGAGATCAGAGTGGAAGAGATGGGTTTCGAGGAGGCCATGACCGCCCTGGAGGCGCTGGTGGCCCAGCTGGAGGAGGGCACGCTCAGCCTGGAGGAGAGCCTCGGGGTCTACGAGCGTGCTGTGGCTCTGCGGGAGAGATGCCGCTCCATACTGGAGGACGGCGAGCGCCGGGTGCAGAAGCTGATCGACGGCCCGGACGGACCTAGCCTCGAGAATTTCGACTGACGCAGGGGAGCCAGACCTTGACTCCCCTCTCCTCGCCCCACTCCTCCATCTCGGAGCGCAGCTCGGTGTCGTGGAAGACGGCCCGATCGTAGGCCAGACGAAGCGCACCGGACAGGGCGCCGTGATTCAGATGGCGGCTGTTGTAGCTGCCGAAGACGTTTTTCAGTCCCAACAGCAGGACATCCACCATGTCATGCCCCCGGCAGACCTGCCAGGGGTCCCAGTCCCTGCCCATCTCGTCCCGGAGGGCGCGGGAGACCTCCTTCTTGGGCACGCGGGCGTAGCGGGAGTTGGCGTAGACGCAGTTCAGCAGCCCGCGGTGATCGACGCTCAGATCCTCGTGCCGGATGAAGTTGCAGTGGTCCAGGTCGCGGAAGGACAGCTCATAGCCCTCCCGCAGGGAGAGGTGCATCAGCACCCCCAGCGGGTAGCAGGCGTCCAGGAGGGCCTGCCGCACATTCTTCCTGCTGCGCTTCTCGAACTCCTGGAGCCGGGTCTGGTCGGCGTACTCCCAGAGTATGGACTCCAGGGCCTCGGAGCGGATGATCATGGTCTCCAGGTCGTGGGTGTCGGTGGAGAACACCGCCGGGCCGCGGTAGACGCCGCTCAGGCGGTCGTAGTCGGCGTCCACTATGCCCCCCACCCGCTCGTCGCCCCTCCTGCCCGCCAGCTCCTCCACGGACATGAGGACGTTGTCCTTGGAGTGGGCGATCACCATGCGGCAATCCTCCGGATTGGAGAACTTCCCGTAAAGCCGGTAATCGGTCACCCCCTCCACCACGACGAAGGCCCCCGTCTCCACGCTGCGGCGCATGGAGATCTCGTTGGCAACGTCGTAGTGATCGATACTGTTACGCAAGTTCAGCCCTCAACGCCTCGGTACGGTCCCACTTGTCGTGCACTATGTGCGGGGAGTGGGTGGCCACGACGATCTGGAGATCGCGCAGCCGGGATATGTCGGCCAGCAGGTTGGACAGCTTCTGCTGCCAGCTGACATGAAGGGATATCTCCGGCTCGTCCAGGATGACCAGGGAGCCGGGCGCGGAGTTGAAGAGCAGGCGATAGAGCACCAGCAGCAGCTGCGTCTCCCCGGAGGAGAGCTTCTCCACGCTCAGGGTGGAGCCGTCCGGGAGTATGGCCCGGATGCCCCTCTGGGCGTCCACCTGGATGGTCTTGCCGACGAAGGTGCCGTTGACGATGTCGAGGAAGATGCTCACCGACTCCGCCAGCGGGTGGTACCTCTCCACCAGGGAGTCGAGGTGCTCGAACAGAATCTCGCAGCCCTCTCGATCCTCTCGCAGGTCCATGGGCCGCGGCGGGAAGCGGTGGGGCGCGGGGACCTTCACCTCCAGGCCGGCGGCGCGCATGAAGTCCATCCTGGTCTTCAGCTCCTGGGACCAGTGCAGGAGCTCGTCGGCGTCCATCGGCTCCCGGTCCAAGCTGTCCGGCAGCTCCCAGTCGACGGCGTCCATGGCGTCCTGGGCGGCGGAAAGCTTCCCGGCCAGCTCCTCGGAGTAGACGGAGATGGCCGAGCGGTAGGTGCCGTCCAGGTTGGGTATGTAGAGGCGCCGGGGGCCTACGTAGGTGACGCTGAGCATGCTGCGCACCTCGGTGGGGCTGATGGGACTGACTATCTCGTTCTTTCTCAGGCTGATGGAGATGCCGTCATCCTCGGGGATGAGGATGAGGGCGACATCCTCGTCAAAGACGAGCTCCGCCCTCTCGAAGGGGATCCCCTCCAGATTCTCGAGCTCCCCGCGGAAGAGGTCGTAGACCATCCGCACGAGGGTGCTCTTTCCCAGGCCGTTGGGCGAGTGGATGAAGGTGAGGCCGTCGGGTCGTAGGCTGATGCTGTGATCGAAGGTTGTGAAAAGTCCCTTCACGAAGACGGAGGTCAGCTTCATTGTATCAGCAGACGGTTCGTCATGAATGGATAAATATCTTGTGGGGCGGCCAGCCATCATCCGCCAATCCTTATAATGCCGAGGAGGATTCTGGGACGCTTTGGAGAGGTCCCAAATGTCGGAAGATCAGTTGTTCGCAGCGGTGCAGCGCTCGATAGCCGAGGGCGAGATGGAGAGGGCCGCGGCCCAGGTGGGCGCCATAGCCGCTGAGAGGGACGGCGACCCGTTCACGCTCCTGAAGTGCGCCTCGCTGCTGCTGGCCATAGGCGACGCGACCGCCAGCGACGACCTGCTCGACAAGGTGATGGACGCCCTGCCGGCGGAGGAGGACAAGAGGCTCTCCCTCGCCGCCGCCCTGCGGAGCATGGGGCGGGAGCAGGCCGCCCTGGACATCCTGGACGCCCTGGAGGGCAGGAGCGCCCTGTGGCATGAGGAGAGGGCTCGCTCCCTTCTGGCCTTGGAGAGGGGCGAGGAGGCCCTGGAGCCTCTGGACGCCCTACCCGACGGAGCCGTCGCTCGCCGGTTGAGGGCAGAGGCCCTGTCCCAGGCCGGCGACGACGCTGCCGCCATGGAGGTCCTGGACCAGCTCATTCTCGATTTCGGAAACGACTATGCCGCACTGCTGCAGAAGGTCTCCCTGATGATCAAGTCCGGAAATCCCAAGGAAGCCGTCCGCTACGTGGACTCGCTCCTCAAGGCGGACCGCCGGAGCGCCGACCTGCTGGCCCTGAAGGCCGCCGCCATGCAGCGCAGCGGCAAGGTGCTGGCCGCTGTTAACCATGCCCGCCGGGCGCTGAAGCAGGACGAGCGCCACGCCGGGGCCCTGGAGACCCTGGCCGTCGCCCTCCTGGAGAGGGGAAAGACCACCGAGGCCAAGATCATGGCCGGCGCCATCTCCGAGTGCGATCCAGGCAACCCTGCCGCGGTGAGGATACTCCGCGCCTGCATCTAGTCAGGGCCGGCGCCGCATCTCCTTCCAGAAGAGCGGGCTGAGCATCACCAGCACCGCGGTGATCTCCAGCCTGCCTGCCCACATTGTGAGCATGAGCACCACTTTCCCAACGGGGTCCAGGCCGGCATAGGAGCCGTAGGGCCCATACTCTCCCAGCGACGGCCCGAGGTTGGCGAGCGCCGACAGGGAACTGGCCATGGCCTCGGACGCCCCCATCCCCAGGAGGGAGAGCGCCAGCGCGCTGGCTAGCAGCACGAGGACGAAGGAGCCCAGCACCAGCACGGCGGAGTTCACGCTCTCCTCGCTCAGGGCGTTGCCGTCCACCTTCACTGGCAGGACCGCGCGGGGGTAGACCATGCGCAGCAGCCCGTTGTGGAGGTAGCGGGCGGCGATGATGATTCGAATGGACTTCACGCCACCGGAGGTGGAGCCGCTGGAGGCGCCCACCAGGGCTGCGAGAAGCAGCAGCATGAGCATGGGCGACGGATAGAGGCTGAAGTCCTCGGTGACGAAGCCGGTGGACGTGAGCAGCGAGACCGTCTGGAAGATCGACCCTCGCAGCAAGGGCTCGATGCCCAGCAGCCCGCTCTCCCCGCTCCAGCGCCAGGCGGCGAGGGCGGCGCTGAGCAGGACGGCGACGGTCAGGACCCAGCGGAACTCCACGCTGCGGAGGTAGCTCGGCCTCCGGTCGCGGATGGAGCGGTAGTGGAGATAGAAGCTGGTTCCTCCCAGGAACATGAAGGCGATCACCACCCACTGCACCGCCGCCCCGTAGTCGCCGATGCTTCCCGCACGAGGGGAGAACCCTCCGGTGGAGATGGTGGAGAAGGTGATGCAGAGAGCGTCCATGCCTTCCAAGCCCATCAGGAGAAGGGAGAGCAGCAGGGCGCCGGAGAGGGCCATGTAGATGAGGTGGAACTCCTGGGCGGCCCTCCTGATGCGGACGCTGAGGTTCTGCAGCTCCATGCTGGGCGCCTCGCTGAACATGAGACTGCGCCCGCCGATGCCGAGGAGGGGGAAGACGGTCACGAAGACCATGATGATTCCCGCCCCGCCCAGCCACTGCGTCATGCTCCGCCAGAGGAGCAGGCTCTCCGGCCAGGCGCTGACGTCGGTCATGATGCTCGCTCCGGTGGTGGTGAAGCCGCTCAGGGACTCGAAGCAGGCGTCCAGGGCGCCCATGCCGGCCATCATGTAAGGCAGGGAGCCGGCCAGCATCACCACCAGCCAGGAAGAGGAGACCACGAATATGGCCTCCACCGGCCGCAGTCGATGGGAGCCGCGGAAGAGGATGCTGAGCGGCAGGGCGACCAGAAGGCAGGCGACGAGCGGAAGGAGGAAATTCCCGACAGGCTCTCCCAGCCAAAGGGCGGCCGCGAGGGGGAGGGCCATGGAGGCAGAGGTCCAGAGCAGCAGGAGGCCCATCAGTCTGATCACCGTGCTCTCGCGGCGGCGAGGCTCCTCCTGGACCATGCTCAGGCTCCCATGCTCTCTTCCACCGCGGTGCGGAAGAGCTTCTCAATGCGCGCCATCTTGGTCTCGTAGGCATAGATGAGAAGCTTGTCTCCCAGCAGCAGCGGGGTGTCCGACAGGGGGAATCGCGCCTCCCCGTCGCGCACGATGGCGACTATGCGGGAGCCCTCCGGCATGCGGATCTCTCCCAGGGGAGTGCCGGCAAGGCCGCACTCCGCGTTGAGGATGATGCTGAAGAAGTACTCGCCGCCGTGGCGCATCTGCAGGATGGTGATCTCGTCCGAGACCATCTTCTTGGTGACCTCGTTGGCCACCACCCGATGGTAGCCGATGGCGCCGTGCATGCGGGTCATGGAGAAGACGTCCTCGTACTCCCGACAGGAGTAGCGGGAGACCACCCTCCTGGTGCCCAGCTGCTGCGCCACCAGGCAGGCCAGCAGGTTCTTCTCGTCGCTGTCGGTGGCGCTGAGCAGCACGTCGGCGGCTCCCACGTTCTCCTGCCTCATGGCCCGCGGGTCCAGAGCGTCGACGTTGAGCACCAGGGTGTGGCTCAAGTCGCGAGAGAGGGCGTGGCACCTCTCCTCATCGCGCTCCAGCAGCCGCACCGAGGCGCGGTCGCCCTCCAGCTGCTGGGCGATGCGGCGGCCGATGATGCCGCCGCCCAGTATCACGAAGTCCCTGGCCTCGCGGGCGATGCCCATCAGGCGGTTGAACTGCTCGATGCCCTCCCGCTTGCCGAGAACGCAGAGGAGGTCGCCGACCTGGAGCTGGGGGGACTCGTCCAAGGCGAGGACCTCGTCGCCCCGGTAGATGGCGAGTATGCTGACGAGGCCGGGGAGATGGAGCGCGGTGATGGCCTTGCTCAAAATGAGCTCGTTCTCCCTCTTGACCTCGAAGGTGACCACCAGCAGGTCCATGTCCTCCAGCCCCTCGTAGTCGATCGCATTCTCCAGGCGGGCGATCTGCACCATCTTGTCGGCGGTGAGGAGCTCGGGGGCGATGATGTGGTCCGCCCCCAGCAGAGGGCCCTCCGCCAGCGGTCGGAAGATGTAGTCGCTGTCCCGGACCTGGGCCACGGTCTGAGCGCCAGGGGATATGGCCTTGGCGGCCATGCAGGCGAAGAGGTTGGTCTCATCCGACTTGGTGACCGCCAGGAACATGCGGGTGGAGGGCCCCACTATCCCCTGCAGGACCGCCGGGCTGGCGCCGTTGGCGTGCAGGGTGGCCACGTCCAGGCTCTCCTGCACATAGGATATGCGCCTCTCGTCGATGTCGACGACGGTGATGTTGTGCAGGCGAGAGAGCGCCTCGGCGATGGTGTAGCCGACATTTCCCGCACCGATGATGACAACGTCCATTGAAAACACTCCTCATGATGCCGAGAAAGAAACACTCACTCAACGGCCTTGCGCCCGCGCCGGCGCCCGAAGAGCATGGACATCATGGCCAGCCAGTAGATCAGAATGGTGGCCACGAGGAAGTATCTGCCCATCAGGCTCCCGGTGACGAAGTCACGGAAGGCGTCGAAGTCGAAGGACGCGTAGATGTTGGGGTCGTTGACCAGCGCGCTGAAGTATTCGATGATGTCCGCGAGAGTGATGTCGGGGACAATGAAACCGGAATAATCCAGGGCCATGACTCCTGGCGAGGCGATCGCCAGAAAGCCTACGACAATGGCCAGAGCGGCGCTGACTAGCCAAGGAGCTCGACCCATGTGTGATAAATCCACATGGCGCTTATTAATGTTATCACGCCCCAGTCCCGCAAGCTTTTAAATCGAGCCATCCGCTACCTGGGAATCATGTGGAAGCCATTGGATGTTGACGCCTGGAAGCAGTCCCGCTTCTCCTCCATCGAGGACGTCAGCGAGCAGGTCTTGAAGATTATCGATGAGGTCCGCGATGATGGCGATGAGGCCCTGCGGGCACTCACCAAGAGATTCGACGGTTGCGAGATCGGCGCCATCGCAGTGAGCCGCGAGGAGATCGAGGACGCCTACGATCAGATAGACTCGGAGCTCCTGGACGCGCTGGAGCTTGCCGCCCTAAACATCGAGAGCTTCCATGAGATGCAGGCCAAGGACGGCCTCTGGCTGCGGGAGATGGACCACGGTGTGACGCTGGGGGTCAAGACCACTCCCCTGCAGAGGGTCGGCGCCTACATCCCCGGCGGTCGCGCCGCCTATCCCAGCACCGCCCTCATGTGCGTCATTCCCGCCCGGGTGGCGCAGGTGGAGGAGGTCATCGCCTGCACGCCCTCCCCGGTGTCCCCGGCCACCCTGGTCGCCCTGGACCTGGCGGGAGTGGACGAGATATACCGCGTTGGCGGAGTGCAAGCCATCGCGGCCATGGCCATGGGCACCGAGTCCATCGCTCCGGTGCAGAAGATCGTCGGCCCCGGCAACGCCTACGTCACCGCGGCCAAGACCCTGCTCCGCGGCCTGGTGGAGATCGACTTCCCTGCCGGGCCCAGCGAGATCGGCATCATCGCCGACGCCTGCGCCGTTCCCGACTACGTCGCCGCCG
>CAYXFQ010000029.1:0-12064 GCA_964464345.1 uncultured Methanomassiliicoccales archaeon
ACCGGAGACGTGCTGAAGATCGCCGTCCCCTCGCAGGAGATACTGGAGTCCTTCCCCCTGGGCGCCGACGCCGTGGCCATGGTCATCAGCGGCAACCACGCTGGAGACACCGCCACCGTGGCGGAGCTCAACGTGACCCGCCGCGCCGCGCCCAACATTGTGAAGTTCAAGGACGGGAGGGAGACGGTCAAGGAGAACGTCTTCGTCATCGGCCAGAAGACCGCCGCGATCAGGCTGCCGGAGGGAAGCGCCATATGAGCGACATGAGGCAGCCTCGCGTGGAGAAGGTCGTGGTCAACATCGGCGTCGGCGAGGCCGGCGAGCGCTTGGCCAAGGCCCACCAGGTGGTGGAGATGATCACCGGCCAGAAGGCCGTGGACACCATCTCCCGCACCATCTCCCGCGACCTCGCGATCAGAAAGGGAATGCCCCTGGGCTGCAAGGTCACCCTGCGCGGCGAGCGTGCTGAGGACTTCCTCCGCCGCGCTCTCGCCATCAGGGACAACCGCATCCAGGAGTACTCCTTCGACCCCGAGGGCAACATGTCCTTCGGCGTCGGTGACTACACCGACTTCCCGGGCATGCGCTATGACCCGGACATCGGCATATTCGGCATGGACGTGAACGCCGTGCTCAGGAGGCCTGGAAGCAGGATCTCCACCAGGATGCTCCGCCGCCGGCGGATCCCCCGGAGCCACCGCCTGGAGCGGGACGAGGCTCTGGAGTTCTGGAAGGCCAATTTCAACGTAGAGGTGGTAGAGTGAAACCGGAAAAGGAGTTCGGTCGCAACCGGGGCTGCACCCGCTGCAACCGCAAGCGCGGCATAATCAGGAGGTACGGCATGCACCTCTGCCGCCAGTGCTTCCGGGAGATCGCCCCCGAGCTGGGGTTCAAGAAGTATTCCTGAGGTGATGATTATGCAGAGTGATCCATTGAACGACGCCATGTCCACCATGCGCAACGCCGTGAGCGTGGGTAAGAGCGAGTGCTACATCAAGCCCTCCTCCAAGCTCATCGGTCGCGTGCTCAAGGTGATGCAGGACCATGGCTACATCAACCAATTCGAGTATATCGAGGACGGCCGCGCCGGCCAGTTCCGCGTCATGCTCAAGGGCGCCATCAACAACTGCGGCGTCATCAAGCCCCGCCACTCCGTGAAGAGGAACGACCTGGAGAAGTTCGAGTCCCGCTATCTGCCGGCCCAGGACTTCGGGGTCCTCATCCTCACCACCACGGAGGGAGTGATCACCCACACCGAGGCCAAAGACCGCGGCGTGGGCGGCAAACTGCTGGCTTACGTGTACTGAGGTGAGAGGATGACTGTTACAGGTCTGATCGAGAACCGCATAGCCGTCCCGGAAGGGGTCAGCGTCAGCTGCGAGGGGCGTGAGGTAGGCATCAAGGGGCCCAAGGGCACCCTGAAGCGCCGCTTCACCCACCCCCGCGTCGACGTCTCCCTCGACGGTGGCGAGCTGGTGGTCCGTTCCGAATATCCCCGCACCGCCGAGAAGTCCATGGTGGGAACCTACACCTCCCACCTCAACAACATGCTCTACGGCGTCACCGAGGGCCACGAGTACCAGCTGAAGGTGGTCTACAGCCACTTTCCGATGAAGGTGACCCTCAAGGGCAAGCAGGTGCAGATTGACAACTACCAGGGAGGGAAGGCCCCCCGCTTCGCCGACATACTCGGCGAGACTCAGGTGAAGATCAGCGGCGCTGACCTCACCGTGAGCGGCCCCGACATCGAGGCCTGCGGCCAGACCGCCGCCAACATCGAGAGGGCAGCCTCCCGCCGTGGATTCGACACCAGGGTGTTCCAGGACGGAATATACATAGTGAAGAAGTCCCAGAGGGTGGTAGAATGAGCTACAACACACTTACTGACCTTCCCAGCCTGAAGGAGGAGCACCTCCCCGTGCTCGCCGAGATGGGCATCGAGAGCCTGTCCGAGCTGCGGGACGCCGTCGCCGACGAGGCGGGCGCCAAGGAGGTCATCGACGCTCTGAAGGGCGTCGGGCCCAAGACCATGGAGAGATGGCAGGGAATCCTGGCCGATCTCGACGACGAGGACCTCGAGGATGAGGTCGAGGCCGTCGAGGAGAGCAAGGTGGAGATCGTCGAGGACGACGATGACTACGAGGATGAGGACGACGATGACGACCTCATCTACGAGGAGGGGGAGTACCTGGCCCGGGCCAAGCCTGAGCTGGACCCCGCCGACGCCGCCATGCTCAAGAAGCGCAAGGAGATCTCCAAGCGGAGACCGGCCTTCAAGCGCCAGGAGTGGCACCGCTACGCCCGTCTGGGCGAGATGTGGCGCCGCCCCAAGGGCATACACTCCAAGACCAGGGAGGGCTGGCACCGCCGCCCCCCCGCTGTGAACATCGGCTTCCGCGGACCCAAGGGCGTCCGTGGCCTGCACCCCTCCGGATTCGAGGACGTGCTGGTCCACAACGTCGCTGAGCTCGAGGCCCTGGACCCCAAGACCCAGGCGGCCAGAGTCGGCGGCTCCGTCGGAACGAAGAAGAGGATCGACATCGAGGACCGGGCGGACGAGCTCGGCATTCGGGTCCTGAACAGGATGGGATAGAAGTGGATCTCAGGAACCAGAAGAGGATGGCAGCCAGCCTCCTGAAGTGCGGTCAGAACCGGGTCTGGATAGACCCCAACCGCATCGAAGAGGTGGCGGACTGCATCACCCGCGCGGACATCCGCACGGCAGTGGACTCCGGCTCCATCAAGGCCCTGCCCAAGACCGGGACCTCCAAGGGGCGCACCCGCCACGCGGCCGCCCAGAAGGAGAAGGGGCGCCGCAAGGGCCCCGGAAGCAGGAGAGGCAGCGTCAACGCTCGCAACCCCCGCAAGAGGCGCTGGATACAGACCATACGCCCCCTGCGCGAGGAGCTCCGCGAGCTGCGCGACGAAGGGAAGATCGACGCCACCGTCTACCGGCGCTACTACCTGCGCGCCAAGGGCGGAATGTACCGCAGCCGGCGCAACCTGCGCCAGCACATGGTGATTGAGGGCGTCCTCGAGGAGGAGAAATAATGGCAACCGGACCTAGATACAAGGTGCCCTTCCGCCGTCGCCGCGAGGGACGCACAGACTATCGCATCAGGAGGAAGCTCCTGAGGAACAACGGCGTCAGAGCCGTTGTCAGGCGCAGCCTGAAGCACACGACAGTGCAGTTCGTGGCCTTCGGCATGGAGGGCGACTCCGTGCTGGCCTCGGCCCACTCCCAGGAGCTCCGCTCCCAGGGATGGGAGCACTCCTGCTCCAACCTGCCCGCCGCCTACCTGACCGGCTACATCGCTGGCAAGAAGGCGTTGGAGGCGGGAGTGGAGAGGGCGGTGCTGGACATCGGCCGCTCCCCTCCCAAGAAGGGAGGAATCATGTTCGCCGTCCTGGCGGGCATGCTGGACGCTGGCCTGGAGCTGCCGCACGGAGAGGGAGTGCTCCCGAGCGAGGAGCGCATCCAGGGCGGGCACATCAGTGACGCCCTGCAGGCTGACTTCAACAGCCTGAAAGAGAAGTTGGAGGCTGAATAAGATGGAGTGGAACCCCAAGACTAGACTGGGAAAGATGGTCCTCAGCGGTGAGATCACCAGCATGAGCGACGCATTGGCCACCAAGCTCCCCCTGCGTGAGGCGGAGATAGTGGACATCCTGCTCCCCGATCTCGAGGACGAGGTCATCGACCTGAACATGGTCCAGAGGATGACTGACTCCGGGCGCCGGGTGCGCTTCGCCGTCACCTGCGCCGTGGGCAACGGGGACGGCTTCATTGGCATCGGCCAGGCCAAGGGCAGGGAGGTTGGACCTTCCATCCGCAAGGCCATCGACCGTGCCAAGCTGAACATAATAGAGATCAAGCGCGGCTGCGGCTCCTGGGAGTGCGGCTGTGGGAACCCCCACACCCTGCCCTTCGAGGTCAGCGGCCGGTCCGGATCCGTGATGGTGAGCCTCAAGCCCGCCCCCCGCGGCATATCGCTGGCGGTGGGAGACGTGGCCAAGAGCATGCTCACCCTCGCCGGCGTCAAGGACGCCTGGGGATTCGCCCGCGGCAACACCAAGACCAAGGTGAACTACGCCTTCGCCACCTACTACGCACTGAAGCTCACTTCCGAGATGAGGATCAGCGCCCAGCAGGAGGAGGAGCTGCGCATAGTCTCCGGTCCGGTGAACGTGGTCGTGCACGAGAGCGACGTGGAAGAGATGGAGGGCTAGAGCATGGCATACGCCGTAGTGCGCGTGCGGGGCCAGCCCGACGTCAACCGCGACATCGAGCACACCATGAAGCTGCTCAATCTGACGCGTGTCAACCACTGCGTCATCGTCCCTGAGGACGACATCACCAAGGGCATGCTGAACAAGGCCAAGGACTACGTCACCTGGGGAGAGGTCTCCGAGGACGTCGTCCTGACCCTCCTGCAGGAGCGGGGCCGCATGCCCGGCAACAAGGCACTGAGCGACGAATACCTGAGCGAGAGCAGCGAGTTCGCCTCCTTGAAGGAGCTGGCCGCCGCCATCGCTGGCGGTGACGCCCGGCTCAGCGCCGTGGACTCCGTCAAGCCGGTCTTCCGCCTTCACCCCCCGGTGAAGGGCTATGAGGGCAACAAGCGCTCCTTCCGCGTGGGCGGTGCGCTCGGCTACAGGGGCGAGGCCATCAACGAGCTCCTCGCCAGGATGATCTAGGTGGTAAGATGCCAAGCAGAACCAAGAAACTCAGAGGCAGCCGCACCCACGGACGCGGCAAGAAGGCCGGCCGTGGCGCCGGTCTGATCGGCGGCCGTGGCAGAGCCGGACTGTACAAGCATGAAAAGATGCGCGGCATCAAGGCCGGCGACGTGATGGGAAGGCGTGGGTTCAAGCGACCTCAGAAGATGGTCCGCGCCCACAGCACCATGAACGTCGGCGAGCTGGCGGAGTCCCTGGAGGTCCTCGTGACCAAGGGTGTCGCCAGCAAGGATGGCCAGCGCTACACGGTGGACCTCGGCGCCATGGGCATCAGTAAGCTGCTGGGAAGCGGCAACATCGCTGACGCCGTCGACGTGAGGGTGGAGCAGTTCTCCGCCCAGGCCCGGGAAAAACTGGAGTCCGCCGGCGGAAGCATCGTCGAGTGAAGCCGGGAAGGGATGGGGGATGGAGGAGCAGAAGAGTCTTCTGTACAAGGTGAGGCCGCTGGCAGACAGGCTGCCGGCGGTCACCCGCCCCACCGGGCATGTACACTTCCGGAGCAAGATCCTCTGGGTGGTCGCCATCCTGGTGCTGTACTTCGTGATGACCAACATCTACCTGTACGGGCTGGACGGGGACAGCACCATGGATCTCTTCGCTCAGTACCGGACCATCATGGCCGGCGCTTCCGGGTCCCTGATGCACCTGGGCATCGGGCCCATAGTCACCGCCTCCATCATAATGCAGCTCTTCGTGGGCGCGAAGATCATCAACCTGGACCTCAGCCGCTCCCAGGACAAGGCGGTCTACCAGTCCAGCCAGAAGCTTCTGGTCATCGTGATGATCGTCTTCGAGTCCGTTCCCCAGGTCTTCGGATACCTGGTGCCCTCCGCCGCCTTCTCGGCCGCGCTGGGCGAGAACATGGCTCGCGCCGCCATAGTGCTGCAGCTCTGCCTGGGCTCCTACGTGGTCTTCCTCATGGACGAGGTTGTCTCCAAGTGGGGAGTCGGCAGCGGCATATCCCTCTTCATAGCCGCCGGTGTCTCGGAATCGCTGTTCACGGGAACGGTGAACTGGAACCCGGTGGACACCGGGGCCGCATTAGGTCCTGGCAACCCCCCGGCGGGAACCATTCCCAAGACCATCTACATCCTCAGCACCCAGTCCTCGGCGCAGCTCGCCCAGGGCGGCTATGAGGAGATACTCTTAGGGCAGCCGAACCCGCTGATAGCCCTAGTGGGCACGATAGTGATATTCCTCTTCGTGGCCTATGCGGAGTCGAGTCGCATCGAGCTGCCCCTGGCACACGGTTCCGCGCGCGGGGCCCGTGGCCGCTACCCCCTCAAGCTCATCTACGCCAGCAACATCCCGGTCATCCTGATGGCCGCCCTGCTGGCCAACGTGAGCATGTTCGCGCTCCTGCTCTACACCAACCCCACGCTGAGTCAGATCCCCTTCCTGGGCGGCAACGCCTGGTTAGGGCACTTCAATCCCGGGGACACCCATGCCGCGGGAGGCTTGGCCTGGTACCTGTCCGCCCCCATGGGGCTGGACTCCTGGTTATTGCCGATGCTGAACAGCGGCTATGCCAACCTGCATTCGCCGCTGCAGAACCTCATGCGGGTGATGATCTACTTCCTGGTGATGGTGCTAGGCTCCATCCTCTTCGCCAAGTTCTGGGTCAGCACCACCAACATGGGGCCGGAGGCGGTGGCGAGGCAGATCCAGAGCAGCGGGATGCAGATTCCCGGCTTCCGACGGGACCCGCGGGTCCTGAAGCGGGTGTTGGAAAGATATATCCCTGTGATCACCGTCATATCCGGTGCCATAGTCGGAGGCCTCGCGGCCATCGCCGACCTGGTGGGAACCACTGGCAACGCCAGTGGAACGGGCGTGCTGCTGACGGTGGGAATATTGATACAGTTCTATGAGGCCCTGGGCCGGGAGCAGATGATGGAGATGCACCCGGTGCTGAGAGGCTTCTTCGGAGGAGAATGAGATGAGTCAAGCACCCGCAGGGGGAGCCAACTCCCCCCGACTGACGACCTTGCTGGTCTTCATGTTCGCCCTGTTCATAATGTTCGATCAGAACATTCGCACCTTCCTGGGGAAGATGGTGGGCTACCTGCTCATGCCGATCATCGGCTTCGACGGGCAGTACCCCCTCATCACCCTGATATTGGCGGGACTCATCATGGTGACCTTGAGCATCAGCGTGCGCAGCCTCTTCACCGACAACGTGGAGATGGCCCGCAACCAGAAGGTCATGGGGGCCTTCAACCAGGAGCTTCGCCAAGCCCGGATGGAGAACAACCTCTACAAGATCAAGAAGCTCACCGAGCACCAGCAGGAGATCATGAGCAAGTCCATGGAGATGAGCAGCAAGCAGTTGAAGCTCATGCCGGTGACCATGATCTTCATCATTCCCATCTTCGCCTGGATCTCGGTCTTCGTGGCCGGCCTCCCGTCCCCTTTCATCGCGGTTCCCTGGAGCTTCGACGTCAGCCTTGACGGCTCCACCGTCCTGCCCCACTGGATTCTGCTCTACACCCTGATCAGCATCCCCTTCGGTCAGGCACTGTCCCGCACCTTCCGCTACTTCGAGTTCCGGAAGAAGCTCCGGCAGATGGACGAGGAGGCATGCGTCTCACCATAAGCGGACCTCCGGGATCCGGCAAGACCACTGTCTGTCGCCTGCTGGCGGAGAGCGCCGGCATCGAGATGCACGTCTTCGGCCATGTCTTCCGCCAGCTGGCGGAGGAGAAGGGCCTCAGCCTCGCCGAGCTCGGCGCTCTGGCGGAGGCGGACCCGTCCATCGACGAGATGATCGACGCTCGCCTGGTGGAGACCGCCCGCGAGCGCGGTGACGTTGTTTTGGAGTCACGCTTGGCGGCGCACATGCTCACCCGCGCCGGCATACCGGCCTTCCGCATCTACCTGGACGCCCCCGTGGCAGTGCGTGCGGAGCGCATCGGCCGGCGGGAGGGGGAGAGCGCCGACCAGGCCTGCGAGGCCATGCTGGCTAGGGCGGCCTCGGAGGCGGCCCGCTATCGCAAGTACTACGGCATCGACATCGAGGACCTCAGCGTCTACGACCTCATCATCGACACGGGGCCGCTCTGCCCGGAGGAGATCGTGGAGCGCATCCGCCAGGAGGCGGGGCTATGATGCTCATCAAGGACCCGGACGCCATCCAGGACCGCTGGGGGCGCCCCCCTTCCCAACGAAGCATGGGCGAGCTGCTGGAAGGCGGCGTCATCGCCCTGGACAAGCCGCGCGGGCCCACCTCCCACCAGGCCACCGCCTGGGCCAGGGATGCCATGGGCATGAAGCGCCTGGGCCATGGTGGGACCTTGGACCCCAACGTCTCCGGCGTCCTGCCGCTCTGCTGCGGCAAGGCCATGCGCCTGAGCGACCTCGTCCTATCATCCGACAAGGAGTACGTCTGCCTGATGCGCCTGCACCGGGAGCGCCCGGAGGCGAGGATAAGGGAGGTCATGGGCAACTTCCAGGGCCGCATATTCCAATTCCCGCCGCTGCGCTCGGCGGTCAAGAGGCAGCTCCGCATCCGCCGGGTGTCGGAGCTGGAGATCCTGGAGATCGACGGCAGGGACGTCCTCTTCCGGGTCGCTTGCGATGCTGGCACCTACATACGGACGCTCTGCACCGACATCGGCGAGGCCCTGGGCTGCGGAGCCAACATGGAGGAGTTGCGCCGCACCCGCTCCGGGGAGATGAGAGAGGAGGACTCCTTCACCCTGCACGACGTCAAGGACGCCTACGTGCTATGGCAGCAGCACGGCCGGGAGGATTGGCTGCGGAGCATGGTCCAGCCGCTCGAGAGCCTGCTGGAGCCTCTGCCCAAGGTGGTCGCCAAGGCCAGCGCGGTGGATGCGCTCTGCCACGGTGCCGACCTCCACGTCCCGGGAGTGCACATGCTGGACCCGGACATCAGGCGCAACGCCCTGGTGGCGGTGCTCAGCGCCAGGGGAGAGGCCATCGGCATCGGGCGCATGGCGATGAACAGCGACCGGCTCATGGCCAGCAGCCAGGGCAAGGCGGTCCTGATGGAGAGGGTACTCATGGAGAGGGGGCGCTACCCCCGCATGTGGACCTTTGCCAGCGACCTTCCTGAAGTAGGCTTCTCCGACGACGGCGAGTCTGACGAGTAAGGTCGACCTGCCTTCTCCCGGATAGACTGCCCCGTCAGTCAGGATGGATCATTCCACTGTTCTCATCATCAGCTGTTATGCTTGCCTTGAGTTGACGTTCAGCGTAGATCCTCTTGCCGCAGAGAGGATGAAAAAGAGAGTAAGGGGTTTGGGCAGCCTTCTCAGACTATGGGCAGTATGTCGTCTTCCAGCTCCTCGTTGACCATTATGGCCAGGCCCAGGTAGATCAGGAGCACGGCGGCAACAAGGAAGGCGGCTCCGGAGACGGTCTCCAGGACCTCCCAGGACTGCATGGCGGCCAGCGCATTGCTGGCGTAGCCCACGGCGATGACGAGCATGCCGACGCCGAAGAGGTATCCCTCCTGCACCAGCACCAGGACGGCCAGGACGACTATCACGACGGCCAGCACCAGCAGGAGGAGGTCCCAGCTGCCGTAGCCGTGCCAGAGCGATATCCCGCCGCTGAGCTCCAGGAAGCCCACGACGAAGAAGAGGAAGGCGGCCAGAAGCTCTCCCTTGCGGTGCAGGATCACTCCCAGCAGCACCAGGGCGCCGGCGAGGATCAGCTGCGATATGGTCATGGACCAGGCGGCAAGCTCGCCCACCTCAACGTGGCCGGAGCCGTCCAGCCAGCGATACACATGGACCAGAAAGACCAGGCTGAGTGCAACCATCCCCATTGCGAAGGCGTGGTTGACAGATTGTACTTTGTCTTCTTCCATGCCTTGAGAATCCTCCTGCGCCCTATATAAGAAGAGAGGACAGGTGGTGCGGGGGAGGGGATTCGAACCCCCGAACCCCTACGGGACAGGATATCTTACCCACAGGGAGTCTTAAGTCCTGCGCCTTTAACCGGCTCGGCAACCCCCGCTTCGAAGGTGGAGTGCGGAGCCTGGATAAAGCATCTGCGCTGTGAAAGGATAAAGTACCTCGATTTCCTAACAGCGACGATGAGCTACAGGATACCTGACGATGACACCCTGGCGGATGCGCTATTCATGGTGCTGCATCGTCACTCCCCCATTCGCTCCCAGGCCCTGCTGGCCGAGCTTGTCAGCAGGGAGCTGGCGCGAGAGGACCCACGCTACCGGGCCAGCGGGGAGAGGCTCCGGCGCCTGGCGGTGAGCCGCGGCCTGGCGGAGCTGGACATATCCTATCGCGACGCGGAGGGGGAGGACGCCCCGGAGAGCTGCCCGGTGTGCCGGGCGAAGTTGAAGACGGTCGCCAACCGCACCCTCTGCGGCGAGGACACGGTGATCGGGAGACGCTGCCGGCGCTGCGGCTTCTCCATGGGGCTCAGCCGCCGCGTCCCGGCCGTTTACGTGTTTCAACAGAAGAGCGGGAGATGAGAGATGGAAGAATCGACGCTGGATAGGAGGATGAGGCTGCTGGATGAGGCCCGGGAGCACATGCTCCAGGCCAAGAAGCTGGTGGAGGATGCCCTGCACATGAGCGGCATGGAGCTCTGGGCGGAGCGGGGCATACTGCCCGCCATCGACGCCTGGACCGACGGGGTGGAGGAGCACAGCTCCATCGCCAACCTGAAGAGGGAGCTGGAGTACAAGTCCGGCAGCGACCCCATCTGGACCCGTCCGCTGGTCTCGGTGAAGCACATCAACCGCCGGGACATCTGATGGAACATTTTTCTAAGGTTAGGGAGATTAGGGAGAGGTCATAGCATGAGGTTCTGGGATTTCCGGAGGATGGAGGGATCCATGGTCGTCATCGACGACGAGATTCGCGACGCGGTGGGCCTGGTGGAGGGAAGCCAGGTCTACAGCACCCTGTTCAAGTATGGGGAGGAGGGCGTCAAGAGCCATGAGATGATACTCTCCACCTACGCCCCGGAGAACTACCGGACCCTGGCCAAGATCACCTTCCACATCCGGGACCATCCTGGATCCACCGCCCAGGCGGCCAAGTTCCTGGCCGATCGGGGGATCAACATCCTGAACTCCATATCCATGAACGTCATCTCCGAGCTGGGCATAGTCTGGAAGATGCTTGCCGACCTCGGCTTCACCGGCGGTGCGGAGCTCATACGCGACGACTTCCAGGAGCTCTCCCGGAAGAACGACCCCACGGTGTCCATGCTGGACCACATCGAGGTGCAGTCCTCGGACCTGGGGCGCATATTCTCCCGCAGCTCCGCCTCCTCGCTCGGGGGGAAGACCGAGCAGACCCGGGGCGGGCCCATGCGCCTGGAGAACGGCGGGCTGGACCTCGCCCGGGACTACGAGGACTATCTGGAGGAGCTGAAGAACTGCACCGTGATGGTCGTCGCGGTGCCGGAGTCCTGGCTGCTCTCGCTCACCTTCCTGCGACCGGAGGCGCTGCTGCTGGGGATGCGCTTCTCCATACCTGACACCCCTGGCTCCATCTACCGGGTGACCGAGCTGCTCGCCGCCGAGAGGCTCAACCTGGTCTCGGTCTTCACCAAGGTCATCGTCTCCCACGAGAAGATGACCATGGAGATCGTCACCGACGCAGGAGCCCACCGCGATGCCGTGGATGAGCTCCGCGTCAGCATCGAGGCCGCCTTGGACGCCCTCAAGGGACCTTACTCTTTGGAAGATTTCGGTCCCATCTGAGGCCCTGCGGTCACTAGAGCATTTTTAAATAATCCGAATCGGTATGGAATCCTCCGGCCTTAGCCGAGCCTCCGATATAGTCCATCCAGGGGAGATTCATCTGAGTGAAAATCTGCAAGAAGCGACCCGCGCCCAGCCTCAGGGACAGACCCTGAGCGACGATCCGAAAGTCTTTCTCTCTGAGTACGCAGAGGACGTGTCCGAGGACCTCATGGAGGCCTCCCGCCTGCTGCTCTCCGGCTACGGCCCGGAGGAGGAGATCGATGCGGGGACTCTGGTGGGCATGGCCCTCTGCGGCGCCCACTCCATTTTGCACCTGGCCCTCTCCCTGAGCGAGGCGGCCTCCGCCGCGCGGGGAGAGGATGTCGTCATAGGCTACCCTGAGACCGGCTACGGCCTGCCCCTCTGGTGGGCCTGGAAGGGGGAGCAGGACATCACTCTCGGCCGCCTGACGGAGCTGCTCCGCAGCCTGGAGATCGGCGGAGAGGGGCTTGACGCCGGCTTCTCCGCCGGCGAGGCGACCATGCTGGCCGCCGAGGCCATGGAGGCTATCCGACACCTGGACATCGAGGAGCTTCCCGAGGACCACGGATTCATTCCCGACCGCGTGCTGCGCGGCCT
>CAYXFQ010000030.1:0-10380 GCA_964464345.1 uncultured Methanomassiliicoccales archaeon
CCGAGGCCATCGAGGCCCTGGGGCTCTCTGACCTCTCCCTGCGCTACACTACGCAATTGAGCGGCGGTGAGTTTCAGAAGGTGCAGATCGCCCGCGCGCTCGTGCAGGAGCCCCGCTTGCTAGTCCTCGACGAGCCGTCCAACAACCTGGACATCAATAATCAGCACATCACCATGAACATGGTGGAGGAGGCGGTCCGCTCGCGGGACATGTGCACGATAATGACCATGCACGACATCAACCTCGCCATACATTATTCCGACCGCTTCCTCTTCATAGCGAACGGCGGAGTGGCAGCCTTCGGGGGCCCGGAGGTCATCGACGAGGAGCTCATCAAGGATGTCTACGGCATCAACGCCGACGTCATAGACCATCGTGGCGTCCCGCTGGTAGTCCCCAGGGAGTCCCGCCGCTACAACGGCGGCTGCTGCCACAGCCACTGATCGTGGGGCAGCACAGGGAATTTAGCCTTGATTGACTCTCCATCAGTGCAGGTGCACAGGGATATGAACGATTGGGAAGAGCTTTGGAACCGGGAGATCAAGCTCTCGCGGCGGGAGAAGCTGGGGGAGAGCACTTTCTGGGATCAGGTCGTCGCCGATGGAGGAACCGACAATCCGCAGTTGGCTCATCTCACTGAGGAGCAGTTACACCTCATAGACGCTCATTCGCAAAGCACGATCCTGGAGGTCGGCCCTGGCGCGGGCCGCCTCACCCTGCCGCTGGCGAAGCTCAGTGCTGCCATCCTCGCCGTCGAGCCATCACAGGGGATGGCTAATGAGTTGCGAAGGAGGCTCGATGCCGAGAATGCGAGCAACGTGCGTATCGTGGTAGAGCCTTGGCAGACTTACTCTTCCAAGTTGAAAAATGACAGTTGGGACATCGTTCTCGCCTCCTACTCGCTCTTCATGGTTGACGTCGGTCCGCTATTGAAGGAGATGTCTCGCGTGGTGAGGGAGAGGGTCTGTCTCTTCGTCCCGGCTCAGAAGCGCATGTCGCCGGATCTGGAGCTTGCCGTGACCGGCGAGAACCTTTCCTCCCCTCATCCTGACAGTGTCATCATCAACAAGATCGTCGAGTCCCAGGGCTACTCTCCCAAGACAAAGACCCTGGAGCGTCAGAGGGAGCAGAGCTATGAGAGCATAGAGGAGGCCCTGGAACAGAAGGCGCGCTTCCACAGCTGCCCGCAAGAGCGACTTCCCCATCTTCGTGAACATCTAGAGAACACCCTCGTCAAAGAGGATGGAAAGCTCTGGGAGAGGGAGCTGCGACGCAGTGCCTTCATCAGCTGGACTCCCTGAGAAATTGATTAAAATGTTATACCCTAAGATAGCTGATTATACCCTAAGGTTTTACTCTTCTTCTATATAATACAGACAGATTAGGGTATACATCGGAAATTATACGTTATACGGTAAGTTGAAATATCCTCTTTGGATACAAAAGCGTCATGGTCAAGCGCTCGGAATACGACCAATGGGTACAGGACTGGATAGCGGAGGAGAAGGCCAAAGGCCGCAAATGCTTCGACGTGAAGAAGTTCGGCAACGCCTACTACGTCTACTATCAAACCACCCGTTACAACGCCGAGACCAAGAAGCGACAGAAGGTCTCCGCCTACATCGGCAAGCTCCACCAGGACGTTGGCCTGATGGAGGAGATGCCCGACTTCATCGAGAAGGAGACCGTGGAGGACATCCGCTACGGCCTCGGCATCGACACCGGCGGCACCTACACCGACGCGGTCATCGTCGACTTGGACGACTACTCCGTCATCGCCAAGAAGAAGTCGCTCACCACCCACCACGACCTCTCCATCGGCCTCTTCAAGTCCATGGAGGCGGTGCTGGAGGCCTCTGAGATAGACCCTGCTGACATACGGACGGTGGGGATATCCACCACTCTCGCCACCAACTCCGTCCTGGAGGGCAAGGGCGGCGAGGTCGGACTCATATTCATCGGCTGGGACCCCATGATCCGCTCCACCTACGGGGAGAAGAGCCAGGTCTACGTCCGTGGCGGCTACGACGTCCGCGGCCGCGTGCTGGACTCCCTGAACAAGGAGGAGATCACCAAGGCCATCATGGAGGTCTCCCAGGGCGTGGACGCCCTAGCTATCTCAGGACTATTCGCCACCGTCAACGCCAACCAGGAGCGCAAGGTCAAGGAGCTCGCCATAGAGCTCACCGGCCTGCCCACCGTGGCCGGCCACGAGCTGACCGCCTCCCTGGGCATCGACCTCCGCGCCGAGACCGCTGTGCTCAACGGCAAGCTCATCTCTGTCGTCAGTGAGTTCTTCTACGATGTGGAGGAGACCTTCAAGAAGAAGGGGATCACCGCCCCCATCATGGTCTACAAGGGCGACGGCTCGGTCATGACCATCGAGAAGGCCAAGATGTACCCGGTGGAGACCATCCTCTCCGGGCCGGCCGCCAGCTCCATGGGCGGCAAGATACTCTCCGGCAAGGAGGACTGCGTCGTCGTGGACATCGGCGGCACCTCAACCGACATCGCCGTCGTGGAGGGAGGATTCCCCCTGGTGATGCACGAGGGGGCGGAGATTGAGGAGTGGCGCACCCGGGTGAAGGCGGTGGACATGTACACCGCCGCCCTCGGCGGCGACTCCCGCATAGCCATGGAGAAGAGCCGCTTCCAGTTCGGCCCGGACCGGGTCGTGCCGCTCTCCACCTTCACTGTGGACTATCCGGAGATCATCCCCCGCATGGAGTACAACAACATCATCGACTACTACGTCGCCAACGACAAGCGCCAGGACATCCCCCTCAATGACAGGGAGACTCGCGTCCTGGAGGCAATCGTGGGCAAGGGCCCTCTCACCCCCATGGACGCCATGAACGCGGTGGAGGGGCTCTGGACCATCAAGGAGGAGCTGCACTCTCTCAGCCAGAAGGGATGCCTGCTGCACGCCTCGCTCACGCCCACTGACGTCATGGTCTTCCTGGGCAACTTCGAGAACGGCAACCACGACGGCGCCATCGCCGGCGTGAGGGCCATCGCCCAGCGCATGGGCATGCCGGAGAAGCAGGCCGCCAACCTGATGATGGAGGAGCTGAAGATCAGGGTCAACGAGGCCATCATCACCAAGCTGCTCAACGACAGCATGAGCGACTGGCAGGGACGGCAGACCAACATGTTCCTGCGGCGCATGGCCACCCGGGACCAGAAGTCCCACTTCCAGATCAAGGCGCTGACCGACATGCCCATCGTGGGCATCGGCGCTCCGGCACGCTTCTTCCTGGATGACGTGGAGGACCGCCTGGGGACCAAGCTGGTCATGGGCGACGACAACGACGTTGGCAACGCCATCGGCGCGGTCTCCAGCCGCATCGTGGAGTCGCTCTCCGCCTCCATAACGCCGACCAGCGACTTCCGCTACAAGGTGGAGATACCTTATCTCGGGCCTACCTACCATACCCACATCGGCAATGCGGTGGCGGCCGCCAAGCGCAGCTTGGAGGGATACCTGGAGAAGGAGGTTCTCCGCTACGGCGGCAGGAACATCGTCACCTCCTCCAAGGTGAAGACCTTCACCGCCACCGAGGGAGGGGTCGGCGACTGGGAGGCGGACGACCTCTCCAAGACCATCAACTTCATCGAGGTGCACTCCCGCGCCGTCGGTGACCCGCCGGAGGCGAGCTGAGATGGCCACCGTCTTCGATGGCATGGACTTCGAGGGCCCAAATCCCCTCGAGTCCCTTTCTCTCCCCTCCGCCCCCGGCATATACATCGTGGCCACCGAGGCCTCGGGAGGCGTGAAGATGCTGGGGATATACCAGGCGGACGACATGCTAGCCGACTTCAGCTCGCATGAGAAGAGGGAGTGCTGGGAGAAGAACGCCGACCAGGGCCTGGATGTCTTCTATCGCCAGATCGACGACATCAAGGAGCGCGACCGCGCCTGCCGGAAGATGATCTCCGATCGCTGGTACCGCCTGGACTGCGTCGACCCCCCGCGGGACGACTTCTGATTCAGGGATTGCCCCGCATGCAGCGCAGGAGCTCCCAGTTCAGGGACTCCACCAGCCGCCTCTGCATCCAATAGAGCAGCAGGCTGGCGCTGACGGTGAAGATCACCAGGAAAGTGATGAAGGGCTCCACATCCGCCTCAAAGTAGCCGCCCAGCAAGAATATGGCTAAGATGGTCGCGGCGGCCAATGCCTCATCGTAGAGGCCGATGTTCTTCTTCAGGCCGTCCAAGGCGCCCTTGTAGGTGGTCAGCCTGCCGTCGGGGTCATCAGGGCGGCAGCAGTTGGAGGTCTCGTCTCCCCTCCTCTGCATCCAGAAGCTGGTGATGTACGCGAAGCCGATGCGGGCTATCAGCATCGGCACTGACTTGACAAGCAGAACCACCGCAGCGATCAGGATGCCCAGGAGCATGTCGTTCATCGTGAAGAGCAGACTCTCAACCCCGTCGCGGCGATGTGCTTAGCTTCTATTTATCCGATTGCCGGCATTCCAGCTGCCGCCAGCGTCCGGGTGGGGCTATGATGCGGAAGCGGACGCCTTTTCCGTATTCCCCGTCTTCCTGAATCCTCATCTCACTGAACTCCAATATCTCCCACGAGAGGAAAAGTCCCAGGCCGGTGTTGCTGCCCACACCGCGGAGGAAAACTTTCTCCTTCATCTCTGGCTGGATGCCGCCGCCATCGTCCTCCCAGAGGACGTGGAGCTCGTCTCTCACCTGTTCGCAGGAGACTCCAACCCAAGTAAGGCCGACGCCATGGCGGAGGCTGTTGTCTAGGAGATTCTCGAAGACTCGAGGAAGGAGAGGGTCGGCCAGCAGGTAGCTGCCTTGACATGTCAGCTTTGCATCCATCCCTCTCGGAATGAGCCTGCTGACCATGGAGTAGAGCTCCTGCCACTGGAATTCCCTCATGCCCAACTTCTCGTACTCTCGCGAAAAAGCCATTCTCTCCTCGATCTTCTTCAGTGGGGTGCAGATGCGATCGTAGGCTGTCTCCATCCCCATCTTTCCATCGGACAGAAGCTCCAGGTAGGCCCGGGCGGCGCTGAGGTCGTTCATGACGTCGTGATGGGTGACACGGCCGAGGAGCTGGAGCTTGCGATTGGCGAGCTGGAGCGAGTCGCCGCGCTTCATCTCCTCGTCGATGTTGAGGCCGGTGACAAGAAGCATGCGCCTCCCCTGGACATAGATGATGTGTAGGAGAAGGCTCTCCCATTGGAGGGAGCCGTCTCCACGACGAGAGCGCCATTCCGTGCGCTGTGGTCCCATTATGGTTGTTCGCCGCAACCAATACTCGGCATCCTCGCGAGAGTAGGGTGGGTCTGTCCAGGGCTCCAGCTCCTGCATTTCCTGCAAGTTCCGAACATGATTCATGCGGAGGGCGCTCTCATTGGCGTCGATGATCCGCATGGTCTCTGGGTCAATCACCAGCATGGAGAGCAGGGAGTTGTAGAAGAGCGCCTCTACGGCGACCTTGACTCCCTCGGCATGGGTCACGATCTCCCTCTGCGTCGCCAGTTCTCGCTGGCAAACGTCCAGCATCTGTCCCACTCGCTGCAGCTGCGCGCAGCGGCGGATGCGAGTGATCAGCTCCGTGGGAACCGGTCCTTTGGAGTTATGGAAGAGCAGGTCGGCCTCCCCGTTCAGAAGTTCCGTTGGTAGCTCGTACATCCCATCCTCCACAAGCTGAATGAGGGAGCTGAGCCTCCCGCGGCTGCGTAGCTCATTCAGAAGCTTCATCCCGTCCGGGGAGAGGACCTGACATCCGGAGACCACCACCTGGCAGCCCTCGCACTCCAGGAGGGATAGGCCCTCCTTCACGTCACAGCTGCTGCAGATCCTGAAATCAGCATCCGCCTTCAAACTTTTCCGCATAAGCTCAAGACGCTCTTCCTCCCTGTCTACGAGGAGGACCGGGATGGGGTCTTGAAACGCGGAAATGGAGTCCACGTGTAATTATGACTCAGGGTCTTATTAATCTTTGACCGGAAGTTCCGGCTCCAGGAGCCCCTGGGAGGACAAATCGCGATACATCTCCAGGGAGCGCCTCACCGCCTCCATGGCCTCGTCACGCCCTCCCCAGCCCCTCACCTTCACGTTCTTTCCCGGTTCCAGGTCCTTGTAGGTGGCGAAGAAGTGCTGCATCTCCCGCTTGGTGTACTCGGGGACGTCCTCGATGTCGAGGATGTGCTCATAGCGCTGATCCTTGTCCGGAACGGCGAGGACCTTGTCGTCCTTCTCTCCGGAGTCCTCCATGTAGAGCAGGCCCACAGGCCTGGTCTCGATGATGCAGCCGGGGAAGGTCTTCTCGTCCATGAGGACGATGATGTCCAGCGGGTCGTGGTCGTCATAGTAGCTGCGGGGTATGAAGCCATACTCTCCCGGGTAGTGCATGGGGCTGCTGAGCACCCGGTCCAGGACGTAGGTCCCGAAGCGCTTGGAATACTCGAACTTGTTGCGGCTGCCCTTGGGTATCTCTATGACGGCGTAGACGAGCTCGTTCTCGCCCGGGCCGCTGGGAAGGTCTCTCCAGTGATCCATGGTTTAATCCTCCTTCACCGTAGCTGGGAAGGATGGACAACCAGACCCTTGGCATCGTATAATGATGTCGACCGCTTAGAGGGAGGCGCGCGGCGCCTTCTCATCGGTGCTGCACATGACCAGCAGCAGCGAGACTAGGACGGAGATAAGCAGGAAGAGCCAGACAGACTGGTAGGATGCCAGCGATCCGTCGCTGACGAGTAGGGCGCTGACCTGCTGCATCAGGGCGGAGCCGGCGAAGGGGAAGATGTTCAGGGCGGCGGTGGAAGTGCCGACTATAGCCACCGGGAAGATCTCCTTCACCTGGGCGAAGCCCACGGTGTAGAAGCCGCCGAAGAAGCCGAAGACGAAGTGCAGCGCCATGTAGTGGGCCGGACCGGCCGTGGAGCCGCTGATGGCCCAAAGCACCGCCCATGCCAGAGCGTAGACGGCGGTGCCGATGACCAGGACCTTCTTGCGGGAGCGGAGGATCTTGTCGGAAAGGAAGCCCGCCACCGGGGCGCCTATGATGATGCCGATGCCGATGAAGGAGATGACGGTGGAGCTGGTCTCCAGGTCCCAGCCCAATGCCTCGTTGAAGAAGGGTGTGGCCCAGAGCCCCTGGTAGGTCATCAGGGAGCCGTAGAGCAGGAAGAACCAGAATGCCAGGCGCCAGAAGCAGCGGTTGCGGAAGACCATGCGCAGGGCACGGCCGGTGGGTATGCTCTCGATGACGTGGTCAGGATCGTAAGGGTCCTCATCCACCGTCTCCTTGGTCCGCGCCAGGTAAACCTCCTGCGAGCTAGGGAGGTCGAGGTCCTCAGGCTTGTTGCGCAGAAGGACGAGAGCGAGAATGGCGATGAGGGCGGTGACGATTCCCAATATGAGATAAACCTCCCTCCAGCCATGGGTGTTGGTGATCAGTGCGAACGGCCCGGCGGCAAGCATGCCGCCGAAGTTGCCTATCGCGAGCAAGGAGCCGTTCACCGTGGCGAAGCTGTCCTTCTGATACCAGGCGGAGAATATCCGCATGGCCGGCACCGAGACGGCGGACATGCCCAGGCCGATCAGCACCCGGCCGATGAGCACGGTGCTGAAGTCCTTGGCGATCGAGGTCAGGAAGATGCCGATGGGCGCGAGGCCGATGATTATCAATAAGGTTCGGCGCGGCCCCAGGCGGTCGGTGAGAACGCCCACCGGGAGCTGCATCACACCATAGGCGTAGAAGTAGAGGGAGCTGAGCAGCGCCAGCGAGGTGGCGTCCACCATGAAGTCCTCCCGGAAGTGCTCCGAGAGCACCCCGGTGGTCACACGGTGGAAGTAGACGGAGAAGTAGGCGAGGGCGAGGATGATGAAAATCAGCCAGCGTCTCCGCAGCATAGCTGATACTTTGTTCTCGCCCTCCAACCCGCCCACCTTCTTTGCTCTGCGATGACAGTCCGTCTTGTACGGGACTTACGCTTTTCTAAACAGGCTAAAGGATACATAAGGCTGCGCCCACTCAGAGGCGGCGCTGCCAGACGTTCATGTTCTCCAGGTCGTCCCCGAAGCGGGTGTCGCCGCGCAGGCTGCCGACGTAGTGGTAGCCCTCGGCGGAGAGCGCCAAGTTGACCTCGCCAGCGCGTGCGCGGACGATGGTGAAGATGTTCCTCTGACCCTCGGCCTTCATCTTGGCGTGCATGTCCGCCAGGGCGGCGCGCATCTGCTCGCGGTCCAGGCGCTCGGCCAGGGAGGCGACGCCGAGCAGGTCGGCGAGGCGTCCGCGGGTCTTGGGCCTGACGGCGAGGTAGGCGATCAGGGCCTCCCCGTCGCGGATGCCGAGGAAGCGGGTGCCCTCGGACATCATCTCCTTGACCTCGTCAGCGTTCCAGTCGCTGACCGGGTAGGCGGCTTGTGAATCAGCAAGAGAGGCGATGGCCTCGGCGTCCTCCTCGGTCAGCAGCTCCAGCGGAGTGCCGGCCTTGGAGGGAGAGGAGGGAGTCTTGATTCCCTCATGCAGAATTGCCATCTCGTCGTCCCGGAGGGACTGGTTGCGGCTCTCGTCCAGGAAGTGGGAGAGCAGTAGCCCGTCCTCACGGCCGAACATGCCGCGGACGCGGGCCTCCTGCACATAGCCACCGTTCAGGAAAGGTTTGCGGGCCGGGAAGGGTATGCGAACAAGGACCTTGCCCTTGCCCTTCTCCTTGGCCATCTCGATCAACTTGGATGGAAGCTCCTCGTCACGGCTCTCGGGCGTGGAATCCACGAGGTAAAGGCGATCGTTCAGAGGTTCACGCAGTATTTCAAGTCCTTCCGTGTTAGTGTTGGTTGCTTCCATATTATTACCTCCACCCTCCTGGGCGACGCTCTGAAGCCATGGGCTCCTTATCAAATCCTCGCTAAGAGACTTGGCAAAAGATGCCGGGGCCATGCGAGGGCTGCAGAACATTCACAGTCTGGGAATGCGGTTGTATGTTATCTGCACATTGCTAGTTATATAAATGTGATTCGGGAAAAGCTACGAGGACCTTCGTAGGCTTTCCAGTGCCGGGAGGGGGGCTGGCCTCAGGGGTAGTTCTGCTTGTGGGGGATCACGCCTCGAACGCCACCCCGGGGGCGCTCCACGTCGCCCCGAAAGCGGGGGATGAGGTGGATGTGAGCGTGCATGACGCTCTGCCCGGCAGGGAGGCCGATGTTGATGCCGACGTTGTAGCCATCGGGAGAGAATTCTTCATCGAGATGCTCCCGGCAACGGGCCAGGAGGTCGATCATGGCGTTGCGCGTCTCCGACGGCAGGAGGAGGAAATCGGCCTGATGCTCGTTCGGAACGACCAGGATGTGCCCTCTGCTGACAGGATAGGCGTCGTAGAGGGCTGTCGCCAGCTCCTCGCGGAAGATCACTCTTTTCTCGTCAGGGGAGCAGAATGGGCAGCTGTCCGCATTCATGCTAGCTCATCTCCGTCACGGGGAATAATGCTTCGCCTGTCACTTCTCCTTGTTCGCCTCCCGCTTGATTTATATTCATATTGTCATTTTCAATCTGATGACGAGTCTCATGGACCGCTGGGAGGAGGGGATCGCACAGGAGGGGGCGCCCCTGGGAAGGATAGACCCACGCGCCATCCCGGTATGGCGCATCAACGGGCTGCTGAATTCGCTCTTTCTCATCCTTCTCGCCCTCGGCGTGGGATTCATGGTGCCAGCAGACGACGTCGTGCTGGCGGTCCTGCGCTGGCTCCCTCTCGTCGGGAGCATAGTCTGGCTCTTCCTCTCCGTCATCATCTTCCCGCCCCTTCGCATGCGCCTCTGGAGGTACGAGATAAGAGAGGATGAGGTGGACGTCCAGAGGGGGATAATCGTCATCAGGCGCACGCTGGTGCCCATGGTGCGCATCCAGCACGTGGACACCGAGCACGGCCCGGTGCTGCGCCGCTACGGGTTGGCCACCTTGAAGATCTCCACCGCCGCCTCGGACGTCCGCATCCCCGCCCTCGCTCGCGAGGAGGCCGACCGTCTCCGTGCGGAGATATCCGCCCTGGCGAGGATAAGTGGTGAGGATGTCTGAGTTCCGGCGTCAGCACCCCCTGATGATATTCCAGAAGGCTCTGAAGACGTTCTACACGGCCCTTCTGCCGGTGCTCCTCCCCGTACTGTTTGCCACGATGCAAATCGGAGGACTTCTGATACCCATCCTGGCTTTGACAGGGCTGATACTCTTCACCCTGCTCCAGGGCTTCCTGTCCTGGCTCTTCTTCAGCTACCGCCTGGAAGGGCACACCCTGCAGATACACTCCGGCATCATCTACAAGCAGGAGCGGACGATCTCCAGGGATCGGGTCCAGTCCATCAATGTCTTCACCAACATCCTTCAGCGGCCGCTGCGCATATCGCAGCTG
>CAYXFQ010000031.1:0-10296 GCA_964464345.1 uncultured Methanomassiliicoccales archaeon
CCGCAACGAGATCAACAAGGTCACGGTCATCACCAAGGCCAACGTCATCAAGACCACCGACGGAAAGTTCCTGGACATCGCCGGTGAGATCGCCAAGGAGTACCCGGACGTGGTCTGGGACGCCTGGTACATCGACATCATGACCGCCAAGCTGCTTGACCCCTACCGGCGCAGCGACTTCCGGGTCATGGTCCTCCCCAACCTCTACGGTGACATCATCACCGACGAGGCGGCGCAGCTGCAGGGCGGCGTCGGCACCGCCGGCGGCGCCAACATCGGCATGCGCTACTCCATGTTCGAGGCCATCCATGGCTCCGCGCCGCGCATGGTCGAGGAGGGGCGCGCCCAGTACGCCGACCCGTCCTCCATGATCAAGGCCGCCTCCATGCTGATGAACCACATCGGCTACTGCGAGGAGGCCAAGCGCCTGGACATGGCCCTGGACATCTGCAGCCAGTTCGAGAAGCGCCTGGTCATGACCGGCCGCTCCGACGGGGCTGACGGTGCCGCCTTCGCCGACTACATCCTGGAGACGGTCCGCGACCCGCGGCTCGAGGAGCGCTGGCAGGCCTTCAGCCAGGAATCCTGAGCGAAGGAGTCATATTGCCAGCGGGCCATGGAAACCCCATGACCCGTCATGAGCAGGGCCCGCGGGGGCTGGAGAGATACTGGTCAGTGGTGAGAGGCGAGGCCTCCGCCCGGCACCGCCTTCTCCGCTCCGTCCCCGCCGGCGTCGACCTCGATGCCGATGACCTGGAGCTTTGGGAAGCTCATGGGAAGGGACTGGGTGAGTTCAGACGCATTCTGGCCGCGGGGGAGAATCCCCCCATCTTCCAGGGCGCCAATCTGCTGGACCTCAAGATCGAGCTCGCCACCCGCATGATGCGCTCCTGCGAAATCTGCGAGAAGCGCTGCGGGGCCAACCGCCTGGCCGGGGAGCTCGGCTACTGCCGCTGCGCGGAGGCGAGGATCAGCTCCACCTTCCTGCACATGGGCGAGGAGCCGGAGCTTGTCCCCTCCTACACCATCTTCTTCAGCGGCTGCAACGCCCGCTGCGGCTTCTGCCAGAACTGGGACATATCGCAGAGCCCCTTCGACGGGCGCCCCTTCGACGAGGATGACGTCGGCAACGGCATCGACGTCATGCATCGCCGCGGCGCCAAGAACGTGAACTGGGTGGGTGGAGACCCCACTCCCCACCTCTTGGCGGTTCTCAGGGGATTGCGTGCGACCGAGAGCAACATCGCCAACGTCTGGAACTCCAACATGTATCTCACAAGGGATGCCATGTCCCTGCTCGCCGGCACGGTGGATCTCTACCTCACGGACTTCAAGTTCGGGCCCGGAGACTGTGGCCAACGATACTCCGGACTGGAGAGATACTGGGAGATAGTCGGCAGGAACCATCTTCTCGCCAAGCAGGACGCGGAGATCATCATCCGCCATCTCGCGCTGCCTGGGAATCTGGAATGCTGCAGCCGCCCCATCTTCGACTGGGTGGCCGAGAACCTGGGGACGGGCACTCGCTTCAACCTGATGTTTCAATACCGTCCCGCCGCCTTCTCCGATCAGTTCCCCGAGCTGAGGAGGCGTCTGAGCTCTGCGGAGATCTCAGAGCTGCTGGAGATGGCCCATGAGGCTGGCCTGGACAATCTGGTGCGCTGACTCTCAGGCCACCCGCTTGACGGCGCGGATATGGAGGCTGGCGACCGGCAGTCCTCGATAGAACTCGTTGCCGATCTCCTCATTCTCGCTGATCTCCTGGATGCTGAAGCCGGCGTCCTCCATCATCTGCAGGTACTCGTCCTTGCTGACCGCGCCGGCGACGCAGCCGCTGATGATGTCCTCGTCGGCCTTCTGCTCCTCCGAGAGCTCGCCGGTGAGTATGATGTCAGAGATGTAGACGCGGCCCTGGGGCTTGAGCACCCGGTAGGCCTCGCGGAAGGCGCTGGGCTTGTCCGGCGCCAGGTTGATGACGCAGTTGCTGAGGACGACGTCGATCGAACCGGTCTCCACCGGCATGTTCTCGATGTCCCCCCAGCGGAACTCAACGTTCTCGAAGTCGTAGGTCTCCGCGTTCTCCCTTGCCAGGAGAATCATGTCCTCGGTCATGTCGATGCCAATCACACGACCGGACTCGCCGACCCGTTTGGCGGCGATGAAGGTGTCGATCCCCGCGCCGCAGCCCATGTCCAGGACCGTCTCGCCCTCCACAATGGAGCCCAGGCCGGCGGGGTTGCCGCAGCCGAGGCCGAGGTTGGCGTCCGGGGCGACGGAGATGTCCTCCTCGCTGTAGCCCATCTGCTGGCTCGCCTCAACGTGGTCAGCCTCGACCGTCTCGTCGGCGACTTCCTCGGCGATGCGGGCGTACCTCTCTCTCACCACTTCCTTGATGTCCGCCTCCTCGTCGGTGGAGAGCATCAGGTCCTGGGTGCTGAGTATGCCCAGCTCGCCCAGGCGCTCGCGCATGTGGCCGCTGGCGATGGAGTAGAGAGTGTCGGAGCCGTTGCGCTCCCTCTTGATGATCTTCGCTTCGCAGAGAATCTCAAGATGACGCGTCATGGCCGCGTGCTCCTTCTCATCCTCGGGAAGGAAGTCGGCGATGACCTGCTCATGGCCCAGGAAATAGGAGATCAGAGCGAGTCTGGTCTCGTCTCCCAGGGCCTTGAAGAAACGTACGAGTTCCAACATGACAAGTGAAAGCAGATGATGCCAGTATATCATATTTCTGTTTCGGCGACCCCTCATCCTCCCCCTGGGGTCGACATTGACCCATCCAGGTTAGGGACTGCTGCCGAAGTTCGGATGCATCCAGCATCAAGGTTGAAATACTGGCCAACTCGCTTTTAAAAATCCATGTCCAGCACCGTCCGCGTCCAAAGCAAGCTATGCGACAAGGTCAGCACCATCACCGTGAGCATGACTCTGGAGGGCGACTTCCTGGTCAAGATCGAGTCCGACTGCGTGAACGTGCAGCATTACGCCGAGGGCATCCAGAAGTTGAGCATGGACGACCTGGTCGACAAGAGGAACAGTCTCGTCTTCCAGCGCTTCTTCGACGTCTCCATGAGCGCCAACTGCCTGGTGCCGGCGGGACTTATGAGCGCCGGATGGCTGGAGGCCGGGATGGTGTCCCGCTCGCGGGCGTTGAAGGTCGGCGACTCCCGGGTCGAGTATCTGGAGTGAGGCTCAGGGAGGAGATGACAACATGGGATGTGAGGGAGATCGGAGGCACTGGGAGCAGGTCTTCGCTGATGACGAGTCCGTGTTTGGGGATGAGCCCAGCGAGATCGGACGCCGGGCGGCTGAGACCTTCCGCGAGCATGGCTGCCGGAAGGTGCTGGAGCTGGGATGTGGCCAGGGCAGGGACACCTGGCATCTGGTAAAGGAGGGTTTCGAAGTCCATGCCATAGACTACTCGGAGACCGGCATCTGCCAGATGGAGGAGACCGCACGCTGCCACGGCCTGGATTGCAAATTGACCGTTCACGACGCCCTCCAGCCGCTCCCCTTCCCGGATGGGAGCTTCGATGCGCCCTACTCCCACATGTTCTTCACCATGCGCTTCAGCATGGACGAGCTGGAGATGATGATGGCCGAGTGCCGCCGCGTCCTCCGGCCCGGCGGCCTGCACATCTACTCCGTGCGGAACCATGATGACGAGCATTACGGGCGCTTCACTCCCCGCGGGCCGGAGACCTGGGAGAACCCGAGAGGATTCGTGGTGCGCTTCTTCTCGCGGGAGGAAGTGGACCATCTCGCCAGCGGCTGGGAGCTGCTGGATGTCATGCAGTTCCGAGAGTCGGAGCCGCCGCGTCGCAAGACCCTCTACGGCGTCACCATGCGCAAGCCGGAAGGGGAGTGACGATTCTCGTCTCGGTTGAATCGAGAGGCTGACTTGTCTCTCTACTCCTGCTCTTAAAGAAGGAAGTCGGGAGCGCAGGCGTGGCCTCGCAGTTCTTTTATTCTCGGCGTAAGTTGGCAAGGACGGTGGCCTGTGAGCGCTAAACGTCAAATCCTGGACTGGGCGGAGGAGCATCTGCTCTCCCGGGCAGATGGGGGAGAGCTGGTGGATGTGGCCTCAGTGCACATCCCGGCTCCCTCTCAGAACGACATCATTCCTGCCGAGTTGGCCGATCTGGACGACTTCCATCCCGGCGTCAAGGTCTCCGCCGGTCCATGGGTCAACTGCGCCGAGTCTCTGGCCGGGGGATTCGCCCTAGGTCCAGTGTCCCGACTGAGGATAAGGAGCTGCGCACCCTTCATCAACGGCAACTCTCCCTCTCATGATTCATTTTGCTCCTGGGGCGGACGCGCCGCCGTGACATTCCTGAACTCGATAATCGGGGCTCGCTCCAACCCTGCCAGCTTCACGGATGCACTGGCATCGGCAGTGAGCGGCAAGGTTCCCAGTGGAGGTCTGATGGATGATGACGGCAGGAGAGCCGAGATTCGAGTCGACCTGTCTTCCCTGGCTGACATGGACCCTTCCACACTGGGCCTCCTGCTTGCCGAGCGGCTGGACGGCAGGAGAGCACGCCTCACCGGCCTTGACTATGGCATGGGGGACATGCTCTCCTTCTCATTGGCCCTCAATCACGACCGCCGGCAGCCCATGTTCCTGATGGGAGACGGTGATGAGGAGCGTCTTGAGCTGAATCCTGTCCTAGGGCATGAGTGGGGGCCCGCCCTGCCCTCTGACGCCATCGTGGTCTTGGGATGCCCGCACCTCTCCGAGCAGAGGATCAACAAGATCGCCCGCAGTCTTGCCGGTCATTCTCCTTCTGGATTGCCGCTCCTCCTCTACAGCTCCACATTATGCTGGGATAGATCGCCGCGCCCGGAGGCCCTGCTGCAAAGGCACGGGACCATCAGGAGGGACTACTGCCCCTTGGCAGACATCGATGCCTTCAGAGGCGGCACGGTGATCAGCGACAGCATGGCTCTGGTGGAGATGATGGAGACGCGGGGAGTGAAAGCGCTCTATCGCCCAAGCCAGCTAATACTAGAGGCCCTCACAAAGTAATTGCAGACTGGTATCCATCACTGCTGATATATGTCTATTGTTTGTAAAAATCTTAATTTTTATATAATCAGAAAGTGGAATACCAGCATTCTCTTACAAGGGGTGAACCCGACTTGAAAGCTGGCAAATACATAGCCTTTGGAATCTGTGCCTTTTTGCTATTGTCAATGGGCGCGATGGTAATGGGAGGAAGCGACAACGTAGCCGCGATCCCCCTGAGTTTGAATATGAGGTGATCGCGGGTACCGATACCGTGCGTCTGACCAAATATAATGGAAACTCGGCAACAGTTTTCATCACTACAGATGACGACGATAGGCCTGTCGTGGAAATTGGGGATTCTGCCTTCCGGGACAATACAATTGTTGAGAAGGTTGTTGCATCTCCTGCCTATCTCAGGATAATAGGCGACAATGCGTTCAGAGGATGTACTTCCCTCGTAGATTTTGAACTCCCCGGCACCCTGACGCACATTGGCGAATCAGCGTTCCAGGATTGTTCGGTCCTCGAGAAGGCTTACATAGGAGGAGGCGTGACAAATCTTGGCGTACGCGCCTTCCAGAACTGTAATGCCTTGGCTGATTTGACAATACGGCCGGGCGTGATGACCATCGGAGATCACGCCTTCAACAACTGCAATTCCCTGACTGCCGTGACTCTTCCCGACAGTCTCCTGAGCATAGGTGAATATGCGTTCTACCTTTGCATTTCTCTTGTCGACCTTGACCTTGGATCTGGCGTCACTGGAATGGGAGTGAATGCTTTCAGGGACTGTACTTCATTAGAGGTTTTAGAAGCTCCTGACTCCCTGGTCACCATCGGTCTCGGAGCATTCCGCGATTGCACGGCCCTCGTGTCTGTTGAATTTGGAACTGGCTTGGAGAACATGGGCGAGAACGTCTTCCGGAAATGCACCTCCCTGGAGAGCATCACCTTCCGCGGAGATGCTCCCTATGTGGAGGGATCCAACGTCGGAAACGGGTTGACTGCTACAGTCTACTACTACGAGAGCGCAGAGGGCTTCGATGAGGGCACATGGATGGGTCTGTCGTCTCAGGCTCTGTCTGACCCTGTGCCGGAACCCGAGGGTTCGGACTCCCCCTCTGAGGGCGGCAGCAACTGGGTGCTCTACGTTGGAGTTCTGATCATCGCCCTGCTCGCGGGAGCCTACGTCTACCGGACCCGCTTCTGAGCAAAGCTGCAAACTTCAACGTCCCGGCCCTCCGAGCAGGGTCGGGAATTTTTCTTTCTAACATTATTCATCTGAGTGAATTACTACACTAACAGGAACTCCGTTAAACTACGGTAAAAGGCATTTTCTTATTATACTCACAATCGTTACATATTGTCAGTTTAGGAATCCGGCAATCTCGAGACAGGGGGCTTCTAAATGACAAAAAGCAGACTTGTTGCGCTGGGAGTGAGCTTCCTGATGCTCTTTGCATTTGGGGCGATGCTCTCCGTGGGGACGGAGAACGTCTCCGCCCTGAACGATGGCGTCTTCGAATACGAGTTGATCGACGGCGGAGAAGCCGTGAGAATCATCCATTACTTGGAAACCAATCCCGAAGTCTCCATAGACATGGTCGCTGGCAGGCCTGTGAGGGAGATAGGTGAGAACGCCTTCAAATCCAAGGCATACGTCACCACAGTAAGCCTCCCCGATGGTCTGAGAAAGATCGGTCCAAGCGCATTCGAGGGTTCCGGCCTCGTCACGGTGAACTTCCCGGATGGCCTGGTGGAGATCTCCGAGTTGGCATTTGCGTATACGGCGATAGGCTCCCCCGCTTTCCCGGACAGCTTGAGGATCATCGGCCCAGAGGCCTTCAACCAATGCTACGAGATGGAAGCTCTGATCATACCCGATCAGGTGCACACTATCGGGAGTCACGCCTTCACTGATTGTCGTGAGCTCACTTCCGTCACTCTGCCGGCCGCCATAACGGAGCTTCCTGAGCATGCATTTTCCGGCTGCGTCCGATTGGAGACCGTCATCATTCCGGAAGGCGTTGTCAGCATCGGTGACTTCTCCTTTGCCATCTGCACAGCTTTGACCTCCATCAACATTCCGGACAGTGTTGAGACCATCGGGGTCAACGCCTTCTACGACTGCCATAGTCTGCAGGGAATAACTCTCGGTCCCGCAGTCAGGGAGGTGGGCAATCTCGCCTTTTACCGTTGCAACTCCCTGCTGACCATCACCTTCGGGCCTGCCATCGAGAGTCTTGGACATTCAACGCTCTACGGCGCCGCTGCCCTGGAGTCGATCTACTTCCTCGGCGACCCCCCCACTGTCACTGACAACTTGCTGACAGACACCCCCGGCGTCACGGTGTACTACCCCGTGTGCGCAAGAGGATACAGCG
The DNA here is from genome assembly GCA_964464345.1 of uncultured Methanomassiliicoccales archaeon. GTDB lineage: Archaea > Thermoplasmatota > Thermoplasmata > Methanomassiliicoccales > Methanomethylophilaceae > CAYXFQ01. The sequence goes on from CAYXFQ010000031.1 coordinate 7,393, forward strand.
ATCCGTGGATGGGGCTCAGCACCCAGTCCTACGACCCCAACGTCAGTCCCCCGCTCCTGATCGACGGGGACTTCAAGTACGTGCTCATGGACGGCGACACTGCCGTCAAGATAATGGGATACATCGGGACCGGTGACGCAGTGTCGCTGAGCACAGTTGCCGGCAAGCCGGTGCAGGAGATAGGGGAAGATGCCTTCCAATCCTCCTCGATCAAGTCCATCGCCCTCCCCGACAGCCTAAAGGTGATAGGCGCAAGGGCCTTCGAGGATTCGGACCTCGAATCCGTGACCTTCTCGGAGGGCTTGGTGGAGATTGGTGTGTCGGCGTTCGCTCTGACGGACATAGTCAGCATCGATTTACCGAACAACCTGAGGATAATTGGCCCTGGGGCCTTCAGGTATTGCTACATGTTGGAGCACATCGTCATACCCGACCGGGTGCACAGCATTGGGAGCTTCGCCTTCTCTGAGTGCCAATATCTCATCTCTGCGACTTTACCGAGCGCCATAGCGGAAATTCCTGAGTTTGCATTCGAATCCTGCCTGAGGTTGGAGACTGTCATCATACCGGAGGGGGTTGTCACCATCGCCAGAAGGGCATTCGGTTCCTGCTGGGCTCTGACCTCCAGTAACATCCCAGACAGTGTCGAGGTCATCGAGCTCACGGCCTTCCTTGGCTGCACGAGCCTGGTGGAGATTACCCTCGGGTCTTCTGTGAGGGAGGTGGGCAACCAAGCCTTCGAGTACTGCAGCTCTCTGAAGACCATTCATTTCGGTGCGGCCGTCGAGGTCATCGGCCAAAGGGCCCTCTACAATACACCTGATCTGGAGTCGATCTACTTCCTTGGCAACGCTCCCAGCGTTGCCGGCGGCCAGCTGACCGATGCTGCGACTCCGGAGGTCTACTACATGGAGGGTGCCACCGGCTTCAGCGAGACATGGATGGGGCTCAGCACCCATGCTCAGGCTCCTGAGCCGGAGCCCGGCACCGGCCCGGGGCGAGTTCCAGCTGAAGACTCCATAAGCATTAGCAAGGGCACGCTCATGTACGCAGCAGGAGCAATCGCGGCCCTGTTTGTTGCTACTCTTTTCTTCAGGCGGCGAGGAGCTAGTTAAAACCTTTCTCCCGGCCTCTGAATGAGGTCGGGAAAGTTCTTTTATTATGTGTTGCTCGCTGAGTAAATTACTATACAATTAGGAACGCCGTTAAATTCTGGTATAAGCCATTTTCTTATTATACTCACAATCGTTACATGTTCTCAGTCAGGAATAGTGGGAACTAAGGTTAGGAGGTTATGACTTGGCTAAGAACAAGGTAATGGCGCTGACAATCAGCTTCCTGATGCTCTTCGCGTTCGGAGCTGTTTTGATCGGCGGTGCAGAGAACGTATCAGCAGGGACCATCTCAGGCACCGACTATACAATTGACTACATAGACATTGATGGCGGCACGGCCATCAGACTCACAAATTACTTGGGCTCTGCTGTAATTCTCGATCTATCCAGTGATGTAGATGGCAAGCCCATCAAGGAGTTGGGCAACGGTCTCTTCCAAGGCAATGATTACCTCACTGAAATAATTCTTCATCCAGATCTCGAGAAGATTGGGGACAACGCCTTCGCTGCATGCGTGAGTCTAGAGGAAGTCGTCCTGCCGAACGGCCTTACACATATCGGAACTAGCGCGTTCGATGGCTGCTCCTCGCTCACCGCGATAGAGATACCGGGAGGAGTTGAGAAGATAGGGGAAGGCGCATTCAGAAATTGCGGTGCCCTGACTGATATCACCATTCAGGACGGTGTTGAGGAAATAGGCGTTGCTGCCTTCAGAAATTGCGCCGCCCTTGAAACCATCGCCCTTCCTGACAGCGTTACGGACATAAGGCTGAACGCATTCGCGGGATGTGCGCAACTCTCTGACCTTGACCTGGGAGAAGGTGTGGTGAACATCAGGAGCAATGCCTTCGAGGGCTGCGTGGCTCTCGTCGAGGTCACGATACCCGACTCTGTCCAGAACATTGAAAACAAGGCATTCGATGGCTGCACGGCTCTCGAGACCATCAAGTTCGGCACCGGAGTCACCACTCTCGGCCAGAACGTGCTCATCGGTTGCACGTCCCTTGAGTTCATCGACTTCGATGGAGACGCACCCACGGTCCTAAACGATGTGGTCACAGACAATCTCGACGCTGTCGTCCGCTACTACGCTGGTGCAACCGGCTTCACCGATGGCGAGAAGTGGATGGGGCTCACAACCCAGGCCATGGGCGGCGACCCTGATCCGGACCCCGAGCCTGTGCCTGACCCGGAGCCTCCTGCCGGCTCCGACGATGGCGACCAGGGCATCGGCATGGACATGTACGTCTATGCTGCCGTGGTCATCGCCATCCTGGTGGGAATCGTCCTCTACTTCAGGCGCTCCTGAACGAGGGTGCAAACATCAACTCCCCGGCTTCTCCTCAGAGGCCAGGGATAGTTTTTCTTATTAACCACTAACAAATGAGCAGCGGCGCAGCCGCTGTCATCGAGATAGAAAGAAAGCGACATCCCGCCCCGCGAGGGGGCAGGATGTGAAAAGGTGAAGGCGACTCAGTTCAGAGCCTTCTTGAACTCGTCCACGAGGTCCAGGCGCTCCCAGGGAACGTCCAGGTCGTCGCGTCCGAAGTGACCGTAGGCGGCCACCTGGCGGTAGAGCGGGCGGCGCAGGCCGAACTGCTCGATGATCGCGCGGGGGCGCCAGTCGAAGAGGTCTGTGGCCAGCTGGTCGATGACCTCGTCGCTGACCTTGCCGGTGCCGAAGGTGTTCACCCAGACGGAGACCGGCTCGGCCACGGCGATGGCGTAGGCCACGGCGACCTCGCACTTCTCCGCCAGGCCGGCGGCGACGATGTTCTTGGCGACGTAG
>CAYXFQ010000032.1:0-10282 GCA_964464345.1 uncultured Methanomassiliicoccales archaeon
GGCATGACCGGGATCTTCCGGGCGGCCCCGACGACCAGCCCGACGTTGGCGGGCATCATGGGGTCGCCGACCTTCTCGATGGCCTCCAGGGGCTTGTCGGCCATGCTGCCGACCTCCATGCCGCCGGCCTCCAGGGCCTCGGCGACGATCTGGCTCTTGAGCTCCTTGGGGTTGCGGGGCGAGCTGCTGCTTACCAGGTTCTCCTTCAGGGCGCCCATGGCCATCATCACCGCCAGGGCGGTGGTGGTGCCGCCGGCGCAGCTCTCGCTTACCACTATGTAATCGTAATCGCGGGCGAGCATCTCGCCGATCATCATGCCCTTCTCGTAGGACTCCTGGACGTTGACCAGGGCCTTGCCGGTGCGGATGTCCTGACCGCACTCCCCGCCCATGTCGAAGCAGGGGACGTAGGGCTCCACCTTGCAGCCGCCGTCAAGAACGTGGACCGGGTGGCCCGATAGGGCCAGAGCGGCCATGGTTAGGGTGGCGGGGGTGGGTATGCCTCCGGGGTTGATGGGAAGCCCATCCATGCATAGCGTCCTGCCGTGGAAGAGCATCTCCACGTCGGCCGCCGGGGTGAAAAGTGTGAGCTCAGGCGTGTCGCCCGCATCGGAGACGCCCGGTATGGTGGAAGTCAGGGTGTTGCCTATGGCGCAGGTGAACACCCCTCTGCCGCCCCAGATGCGCTCCAGAATGGACATCGCCTTCGTTTTGGAAGAGTCTATGCTGACATCGTCGGAGAGCTTGAATGGAGGCCTCATCCAGCCTGGGCAGTCGGTGGGAGGATAATAAGCTTTTCACCGGGGGAAGATGGCCGGCAGAAGCTTTGCCAGAGCCAGGTGTTCCCCGGGAGCGGCCGACAGCTCGAAGCTGGACCAGACCGGCACCTGGATGGGAAGGTGCTCGCCGGTGATGCAGGAGGTTCCGTGGTCCACCAGGTAGACCACCCTCTCCGCGCTTGGGAAGTACTCCGCCATGAGGCGGTCCGACTCCTCCAGGGCCTCGACCTTGGCGTCCACGCGCCGCTGGTGGCTGTACTCGTCGGTCTCGTCCACGTGCAGGAGCACATTGCCCTTCTCCAGAAGATCGGCAGCCAGCGGGAAGCGATCCTCCATCTCGTCCACGTGGATGCCCTTCTGGCCCAGCGCCCGGGTCACTCCCAGGGCGGTGGGGCTGTTGGACACCGTGGTCAGCGGCACCAGTCCAGTCGCCAGCGCCCCCTCGGATTCCAGGCGACCGCCTCCCCAGGGGAGGACCGTCAGCCCGTCCAAGGTCCCGGCCACCTCGCAGACCAGGTCTCCCAGCGAGCCCTCGAACCTCTTCATCCGTGCCGGGGTGGGAGGACCAGGGAGATCGAAGACCTGCTCGCAGTCCAGAGTGAGCACCGCCCTCCCCTTGAGGAAGAAGTTCAGCTCCGGGCTCATGTGCTCTATGAGCTCCATGTTGTCCTCCACCGCCTCCATGAGGTCCGGCACCCGCTCATCGATGCAGTAGGCCCACTCGATGCAGCTGTTGTTCAGCAGGGCGGGGCTGAGGCGATAGGCCACTCTCCCGGAGGAGACGTCCATCCCCAGGCCCAGGGCCTCCAGGGCCCCGCGCGGGGATCTAGGCGGGGAGCCGGTCATCAGCTCCACCAGATACTTGTGAGTGTAAGGGCGCCCGTCGGTGCTGTAGCGATGGGGGGCACGTGACTCCCGATAGGGCATCCGGGCCACCTCCAGCGGCTTCCGCCCGCCGAGCTGCGGCAGAGGGTGGTCCTCTGCACCGTCCAAGAGAACGAAGAGGGTGTTCATTGCAGGCTCCTGAGGGCTATAGCCGCCTGTCCCACGGCGATGCCTCCGTCGCCGTTCGGCACCCGGTCGTGGAAGAGGGGCTTCATCCCCGCCTCCTTCACCGCCTTGGAGACGATCTTCATGACCGCCTTGTTGTAGGCCACTCCGCCGCTGAGGCCGATGTGCTCGATCCCCTCGCTCTCCGCCTTCTGGCGGGCGAGCTCCACCATCTCCTCCAGGACGGTCTCGACAACGCTGTAGGCGGCGTCGGCGGCAGGCAGGGCCAGATCCTCTACTTGCGCTAGCAGCTCAGCGGTGTAGATCTCCCCTCTGCTAGAGCGTGCTCTGATCTCCGTATTCCTGCTTCCCTGTCGCAGCAAGCGCTCCAACTTCATGGCCGGTTCACCGTCGTAGCTGCGCTCCTTGCAAACTCCCAACTGACTGGAGAGGGCGTCCATCAGTCGGCCCATGGAGCTGCAGCCGACACTGTTATCCATCATCCGCTCTAGAACCTTCGCCTCCATGTCGCTGAAGCCCCGTCCCGGCCTGCCGTTGAGCAGGTCCACCGCGAAGTTCAGCCGCCTCAGGTCCTGCAGAGCCTTCTCCCCTCCCAGCAGAGGGATGTCCTGCAGCTTGCCCACCCTCTCGTAGCCGTCGAGGTCACAGTGCATGACCTCTCCGCCCCAGGCCTTGCCGTCGTCACCGTAGCCGGTGCCGTCCAGGGTGAGGACCACTGCCCTGTCCAGGCCAGCGTCCACCAGGAGAGAGGCGCCATGCGCCCAGTGATGCTGAACCTCCAGCAGGGGGCAGCCACTCTCCTCGCAGAGCCGCCTTCCCAGGGGGCGGTTGGAGTAGGCGGGATGCATGTCCATGACCACGGCGTCCAGGTCCCCGTCGGCACCGGTGAGGCGGCGCAGATGCGCCAGGGCAGACTCCAGATACTCCATGACGCCCAGGCCGTCGCCGTCGCCGATGTGCTGGGTGCTGTAGAGCCTCCCGCCGCTGCTGACGCAGGCGGTGATGTTCTCCTGACCTCCCAGGGCCAGGACTTGACCGGGGATGCCGAGCTCCAGATAGGAGGGTGTGAAGCCCCGTGATTTGCGGAGGAACTGACGGTGACCCAGATAGTGGCTGAGCACGCTGTCGTCAGCCCGGTTGAGAATCCTCTGATCGTGAAGCAGGTAGCAGTCTGCGCCTAGGGAAAACGCGTCATCGTCCGCCAGGAGCATGGGCTCCCCCGGCAGGTTGGCGCTGGTCATGATGAGAGCAGGATCGCTGATGAGCTGGAAGAGCCGGTGCTGCACTCCCGCATAGGGGAGGAACACCCCCAGGTCGTCCAAGCCGGGGCTGAGCTCCTCCATGCCGGAGCCCTCGATCTTGTTAATCAGCACCACCGGCCGCTGCGGAGAGAGCAGCAGGGCAAGCTCCTCCTCGCTGGGAAGCACGAGGCCCCGCAGGGACTCGACGTCGCGGAACATGACGGCGAAGGGCTTCTGCTCCCGCCGGTTCCAGCGCCGCAGCCTCTCCAGCCCGTCCAGGCGCGAGCAGATGTGCATGCCGCCCCAACTCTTCAGGACACCTACCTGGCCATCCCCGATTCTGCGCGCGAAATCGGCCACGGGGTCCTCGCTCTCCACAAGATTTCCATCTCGATCGTGGAGGCGGTAGCGGGGCCCGCAGGTCGGGCAGCAGATGGTCTGATGATGGTAGCGCCTGTCCTCCGGGTCGGCGTACTCCTCCTTACATTCCGGGCAGAGGGAGAACGGCTCCATGGCGGTCTGCCTGCGATCGTAGGGCAGGGATGATATCAGCGTGAAGCGGGGGCCGCAGTCGGTGCAGCTGGTGAAAGGGTAGCAGTGGCGCCGGTCATCAGGGTCGGACATCTCCGCCAGGCAGCGCTCGCAGAGGGCGGTGTCGGTGGGGATGCCCACTCCCGGCTCACCGGGGCGGGAGGAAACGATCTGAAATCCCTCCGGCCCGTCGTAGGGGGCCTCATCAATCGTGGCGAACTCTATATGCGCCAGGGGAGGCAGGGTGGAGCGCAGCTCCTCCAGGAAGGACACGGCATCGCCATCGAGGTCGATGACCACCTGGCTCCCGTCGTTGCGGACGCTCCCGCTCAGGCCCTGGCGCAGCGCCAGACGGTGCACATGGGGGCGAAAGCCCACTCCCTGCACCACGCCCCCGAGAGTAATCCGCATGGGCTCTCTCACCATCGCCTGATTATTTATTGATTATGAAGTGACGACCATACTCTTTTTTCAACCAGTGTGCCCTCTAGGTCTCCAAGGTGCGACTATGAATGAGGTAATCGAGAATCTGCTCTACACCCGCTCACACGAGTGGGTCCAGAAATTGGACGACTCCACGGTGAGGATAGGCGTTACCGACCACGCCCAGCATGAGATGGGTGACGTGGTCTACGTGGAGCTCGGAGAATTGGGTGCCAGCCTCTCCAAGGGAGACGAGGCCGGCGCACTGGAGAGCGTCAAGACCGTTGAGCCCTTCTACAGCCCGCTGGGCGGGAAGATCGTGAAGATCAACGAGGAGCTGGAGGGCCAGCCCGAGCTGGTGAACCGCTCCCCCTACGAGAGCGGCTGGCTCCTGGAGCTGGAGTTGGAGGCCCCGGAGGAGCTCGAGGAGCTCCTGGACAGCGAGGCCTACCAAGAGCTGATGGACAAGGTCTGATCAGTCGACCTCTCCCTCGGCGCTGTCCGCGCAGCCGCAGCCCCGCTCCGCGGGAATCCTCGGCAACACGACGTCCAGCAGCTGAGAGACCTTGTGGAGGTTCTCGCTCATGGTCTTCAGGACCATGGACAGGTCCACCGCCTCATCCTTCCAGACGTCATAGTCGGTGATCATTGCCAGACTGACGTAGCACATGCCCAGCTCCCGTGCCAGCTGGCACTCCGGGACCAGGGTCATGCCGATGATCTCCGCGAAGTTTAGGAACATGAAGCTCTCGCCCTTGGTGGAGAAGCGCGGGCCCTCGATGCAGACGTAGGTGCCCTTGCCGTGGGCGGCGATGCCCAGCTCCTCAGCCGCGTCGATGAAGAGCTGGCCGACCTCGGGGCAGAACGGGTCGGGGATGGAGATGTGGACGGTGTCCGGGCCGTCGAAGAACGTGTAGTCCCTGGTCTTGGTGAAGTCGATGAACTGGTCGACTATGACCACCTCTCCGGGGTGATAGTCCTCCTGCAGCGATCCCACCGCGCAGGGGGAGATGATGAGGTCTACGCCCAGCTTCTTCATGGCGTAGAGGTTGGCGTGATAGGGGACCATGTGGGGAGGGTACTGGTGCGCCTCTCCGTGACGGGGCAGGAATGCCACCGGCACGCCTGCCAGCTTGCCTATCAGCAGCTCTCCGGAAGGCTCTCCATAAGGTGTCTCCACCGCGACCTTCCTGTCCAGCTCGAAGAGCTCGGGGTTGTAGACTCCCGAGCCCCCGATGATGCCAATCCTCGGTTTCATGAGGGGTGAATCAGGGGGAGCCCTGATAAAGGGTTCCCCGGCTCAGAGGCGCTTCAGAAGCTCCAGGGGCAGACCCTCCAGAGCCCTCTCTGCCCGCGCCTGGTCCAGGCCTGCGCCCAGGGCCACTATCTCCGCTCGCTCCCGGGTCATGAGGTCCTGCGGCGCGTGGCCGTCGGAGTTGATGAGCATCTCCGCCCCCAGGCGCATGGACAGGGAGGCCACGTGGCCGTTGGTCAGGCAGTGGCCGCGGCGCCCGCTGATCTCCAGAATCACGCCGTTGTCGACTGCGATCTGAACCTCCTCCTCCTCGATGAGGCCGGGGTGGGCCAGCAGGTCCACATCCGGGCAGCTGACGGCGGCCAGGTTGGTGCCCTCGGCGACCGGCTCGCTGACCGTCTCGCCGTGGACGACGATCCACTCGGCGCCCAGCTCCCGGGCCTGCTTGGCCAGCTTGGGGATGCGGGATGGAGGCACGTGGGTGATCTCCACTCCCGGTATGATCTTCAGGTAGTCCTCGCAGAGGTCCACCGCCTTCAGCACCTCGCTCACCGCTCTCTCCACGTTGGTGAAGTCCACGTGGTCGGTGATGGCTATGGCGTCGTGGCCAAGTATCATGGCGCGCCTCGCCAGCTCGCTGGGGAGAAGCTCCCCGTCGCTGATCAGGGTGTGACTGTGGAAGTCGAATCTCATTTTCTCCTCTCCGAAAGCTTGCGGTAGACCTTCTCCATGGGCAGGCCGGTCTTCTCCACCGCCACCATGAGGTGGTAGATGAGGTCCGCCAGCTCCCAGGCCATCTCCTCCTGGTCCCCGTCCTTGATGGCCAGCACGAACTCGCCGGCCTCCTCGACGATCTTCTTGCACATGCGGTTCTCCTCCGCCATGAGCTTGCAGGTGTAGCTGTTCTCGTCCGGGTTCTCCCGCCGCTCGCGGATCACTCTTCCCAGCTCCGGGAGGATGGCGGCGGTTCCGCTCGTGTCTCCCCAGACCTCGGTGTCGAAGCAGCTGGGCCGGTCCAGGTGGCAGGGGTTGCCGATCTGCTCCACGCGCACCAGGAGGGTGTCGACGTCGCAGTCGGTCTCTATGGACTTGATGTGCTGGTAGTGGCCGGAGCTCTCCCCCTTCTTCCAGAGGACCTGGCGGGAGCGGGACCAGAAGTGGGTCAGCTTGGTCTCCAGCATGAGCTCTACAGCCTCCTCGTTCGCCCATGCCACCATGAGCACCCGGTTGCTGAGGTGGTCCTGGACCACCACCGGTATCAATCCATTTTCGTCGAATTTGAGATCCATCATCTCACCGTGATTCCATTGTTCCGGAGATAGTCGCGCAGCTCCCCGACGCTGTGCTGCCCCTGGTGGAAGATCGAGGCCGCCAAGGCACCGGCCGCCTTGGTCTCCTTCAGCACCATGAGGACGTGCTCCATGCTGCCGCAGCCGCCGGAGGCGATAACCGGGATGTCCAGCGCCTCGCTGGCCGCCCCCGTCAGGGCGAGGTCGTAGCCGTCCTTGGTGCCGTCGGCGTCCATGGAGGTCAGGAGCAGCTCTCCCGCTCCCCTCTCCTGCGCCTCCAGCGCCCATTCCAGAGCGTCCCGGCCAGTGGGGGTCTTGCCTCCCTGGCTGTAGACCTCCCAGCCGTCCGCGCTGCGGCGGGCGTCGATGGCAACCACGACTTGCTCGCTGCCGAACTCGGCGGCGCAGCGGTCGATGAGCCCTGGGTCGCTCAGGGCGGCAGAGGCGATCGAGGCCTTGGCGGCCCCGGCCTCCAGCACGGCCCGCATGTCCTCCACGCTGCCGATGCCGCCACCGACGGTCAGAGGCATGCTCACCCTGGAGACCGCCTCTCTCAGCATCTCCAGGGTCTGCTCGCGGGGCTCGCGCCCGATGAATAGTATCGTGAGCTCGGAGGCTCCCTGCCTCTCGTACTCGGCCGCCATCTCAGGAGGGTGGCCCATGTCGCGGAGGCCCTTGAACTGGACTCCCTTCACCACCCGGCCGCCTTTGACGTCCAGGCAGGGGACTATCCTCCTCCCGGACATGCCCTCAGCCGCTCCTGCTCCGAGGCCGGTCCTTGGTGCTCAGCTCCGTGTCGCGGGGGAGCAGGGCGGCCTGCAGGCACTTGCCCAGGGCCTTGAAGGTGGCCTCGATGATGTGGTGCTCGTCGAAGCCGCGGAGCAGGACCACGTGCAGGGTCATGCCGGCGGACATGGCGAAGCTCCGCAGGAAGTGCAGATAGAGCGGGTCGGGGCAGTCGATGTCGGCATAGGGCCGGTCGATGAGGTCGAGCGAGACGGTGACCAAAGCGTCGTCCATCGGCAATGTGCAGGAGGAGGTCCTTTCCACTGGAACCTCTCCCTTGGCCTCGTTCAGGACCTCGCCCAGGACAATGCCCACATCCTCAACGAGGTGGTGGATGTCATCTCCCGTCGCCTGGACGGAGAGATTGAAGCCGGCGTAGCGGCCCAGGGTGTTCAGCATGTGCTGCAAGAAGAACTCCTGGCAGTCGATGTCCGACTCTCCCCTGCCATCGATGTCGAGGGCGATGCGGATGCGGGTCTCCTTGGTCTCCCGGGAAATAACAGCGCTCCTGTTCATTGGACCACGGCAGGATATCGCCTACCATTATGTAATCATTTACCACGGGGTCGATAATGGCTGTCAGTGCTTGCCCCGCCAGGGATTGTCCCATTCCCAGGGGCGGAGGCTGCCGTCGTAGACGCAGACTCCCACCACCGCGCCCTCGGCGCCCTTCTCGCTCAGGAAGCGAACATCCTCGAGGGTGCTGATGCCCCCGGAGGCGATCACCGGGTGCGGGCAGCTGTCTATGAAGCTGCCCGCGGCCTCCCGATCGATGCCGGCGCCGCGGCCCTCCACGTCGACGTTGGTGTTGAGGACGGCGGCGAGGGGAACGTCCTCTATGAGCGCGAACATCTCCTCCAAGCTCAGAGGGGAGCTCTCCTGCCATCCCTTGACGGCGATGCGCCCTCCCTTGGTGTCCATGGCCAGGACGATGCGCCCCGGCCGGGAAGCGGACAGCTCCGCCAGCCAGCCCGGCTCGCGCATGGCGCGGGAGCCGACGATGACCCGGCTGACGCCGGCGTCCAGGAGGCGGTCTATCTTCTTCTCATCGCTCATGCCGCCCCCGGCCTGGACCGGGACCGGCATCTCGTTGGCGATGGCGGCGATGATGTCGAGATTGTCGCCCTTGTCGAAGGCCCCGTCCAGGTCGATGAGATGAAGCATCGGCGCACCCTTCTCCACCCAGTCCCGGGCCACCTCCAAGGGGTCGGGCAGCGAGAAGAGCTCACTGCCCCTGACGCCGCCGACCAGCTGCACCACGCGGTGATCCAGCATGTCCACGGCGGGAATGATGATCAAGCTCTCTCCTCCAGCAGCTCTCGGATGGCGCCCAGCAGGCGCGCGTTGAGCTCGGGGGTGCCCACGGTGGCCCGCACGCAGTTCTCCATGCGTCGCCTGGCGCCGAAGTCCCGGATGAGGATGCCCTTGTCGCGCAGCCCCTCGATCAGCTCCGTGTGGGGGATGGGAGCCCGGGCGAGCAGGAAGTTGGCGTTGCTGGGGTAGACCTGGAACCCAAGCTCCTCCAGGCCGGCGGCCAGAAGGGGCCGGTTCTCGTCCACCATCCGCACGCTCTCCTCGATGAAGGAGTCGTCCCGCAGGGCAGCGATGGCCGCCCTCTCGCTGAGGATGTTGAGTGAATAGGGAATCTTGACGCTGCTCATCATGTCCGCCAGCTTGACGTTGGAGGCGGAGATGCCCACTCGCAGGCCGGCCAGGGCGTAGGCCTTGGAGAGGGTCTTGATGACCACCAGGTTGTCGAACTCGTCCACTCGGGACAGGAAGGAGCGGCCGGAGTACTCGCCGTAGGCCTCGTCCACCACGACGATTCCAGGGAAGCGCTCCAGGATCTCCACGATGTTCTCCTCCCGGAAGCTGTTCCCGGTGGGGTTGTTGGGAGTGGGCATGATGATGAGCTTGCCGCCCGCGGCGAGCATGGCCTCCACATCAAGCTGGAAGTCCTCGTCCAGGTCCACCATGGCCACCTCGCCGCCGTTCAGCTCCACGAAGAAGTCGTAGAGGGAGTAGGACGGGTAGGGGAGGACCACGCGGTCTCCCACTTCCAGGAAGCACTTGCAGATGATGTCCAGGCTCTCATCCGAGCCGGAGCCGACGACGAAGTGCTCTGAGCTGAGCCCATACTTCTCCGCTAAGGCCTCGCGCAGGCCGTCGGAGTAGGTGCTGGGGTAGTTGTTGAAGTCCAGGTCCCCGAGGGAGGACAGGGCCTCCACCGCGGCAGGGTGGGAGCCGAGGACGTTGGTGTTGGTGTCCAGGCGCAGCGCATCACCCACCTTGGGGCTGTAGTAGCGCTGGAAGTGGCGCACCGAGGAGCGCATGATCTCGCGACCGCTCATGGTACCAGCCTGTCGATGGAGAGGGTGAGTATCCCCTTGGCTCCCATGGCCTTCAGGGTGTTCACGGCGTCGTAGACCTCGCTCTTGTCGATGACGACGTGGATGGCGACCATGTCCTCGCGGCCCGCCAGGCTCATCACGGTGGGCCCGGCCATGCCTGGGAACATGGTCATGATCTCATCCAGGCGGTCGGTGGGGACGTCCGCCATGAGATACTTCTTCTTCTCCGCCACCAGGACGGAGCGGATGGAGTCCACCAGGCCCTCGATCTCCTCCACGTGGCGGAGGGACTCGGGGTTGGCGACCACGACCGCCTGGGACTCGAGTATGACGTCGATCTCCCGCAGGCGGTTGTTCTTGAGGGTGGATCCGGAGGAGACCAGGTCGACGATGAAGTCGGAGACGCCGATGTGGGGGGCCACCTCGGTGGCGCCGGTGATCTGGACGATCTTGACCTCTCGCCCCTTCTCCTGGAAGTACTGCTCGGTCAGGTGGGGGAAGGAGGTGGCGACCTTCAGGCCGTCCGGCATGTCATCCACAGACTCCCAGGGCTCATTCTCGGGAACGGCGACGGAGAGGCGGCAGTGCCCGAACTCCAGGTCCAGGAGGTGGTCGA
>CAYXFQ010000033.1:0-10261 GCA_964464345.1 uncultured Methanomassiliicoccales archaeon
ATGTCCTCCGCCACGCCGACGCCGTCATCCTCCCAGATGATGGAGCACTCCACATCGTCCTGCTCCAGGCGGACGCTGATCTTGCTGACGGTCTCCCCATGGCGGACGGAGTTGTCCATGAGGTTGTAGAAGACGCGCCTGATGAGGGGGTCAGAGTAGATCTCCACGCCATGCAGGGCATCGTCGATCTGCAGGTCCAGGGAGTCCCAATGGGAGTGGGCGCTGGTGACGAGGTCGGCGATGTTGTGCCAGGTGGGGGACTTGCTCCCAAGCTCCTGGTAGTTGCGGTGGAACTCCATGAAGCTCACGATGCCCTCCAGCGACCCAAAGGCTCGGGACATGTAGTTGTCCCGCTTCTCATCCAATATGTCACTCATGCGGATGAGGTCCAGATAGCCCATGGCGGCGGTGGTGCTGTTCAGCACGTCGTGGCGAGTGAAGCTTCCCAGGATGTTGAGCTTCTGGTTGACCTGTCGAAGCTGGATCTCCGCCTCCTTCATCGGCGTGACATCCAGGAGTGAGAGCAATACCTCTCTCCCCGACTCCTCGTCGGAGATGACGGTAGAGAGCAGATAGTGACGGGTAACGGTGTGATCTTCGCCGCAGGTGCTGAGGGTGGCTTCCCTTTGGAAGGCCTCCTTGCCCTCGCCGAGAGCCTGCTCCAGGACGGCGCGGACGGTGCAGCGGCCACAATCGGGGTTGGTGCCACATCCCCTGCCGATGAGGGCGTTGACGCAGTCGAGGACCTCGCCGGGAAGAGGCATCTCTTCCGTGTTGGGGCAGGAGAAAACGCTCTGAGCGGCCTGGTTCATCTTCTGAAGCCGGGCCTCCTTGTCGAAGATGAGCATGGCTACCGGGGCAGTCTCAAAGCTCCTGTGGATTCGATCCTCGTTAGCCCTGTCGGTGGTCTCTGGCGCGCTCATGTGATGCCCTCGATACAGTAGTGTATCAATAGTTAACGCTGTCGGAGAGCCAGCTCAACAAATGAAGTAAGAAAGTGGCGCCCCGGCCGGGATTTGAACCCGGGTCGAAAGCTCGACAGGCTCACATGATGGGCCACTACACTACCGGGGCAGCAATCTGTCAATACTGAACCACTATATAAGAATTAGTGAAAGTGCTGTTTTCACCGCCCACATGGCCACAGCAATCGTCGGCCAGCTCCCCTTTTCCTCAACCGTTGCCAGCCTCTCCTCTCGGCAAAGTTATATTGACGGGCTCAGCAGTCTTCATGGCGAGGTTGAGGAAGAGATGTCTAGACAATCCACGGTGGCCGACTACATGGTCACGAATGTCATGTCGGTCGAGCCGGACATGACCGTGAGAGAAGTGTCCGAGAAGATAATCGAGTCGCCCTTCCACGGACTGCCGGTGGCGCAGAAAGGCTTCCTTCTGGGATTCATCACCGCCAAGGAGATGCTCCGTCACTTCGACAAGCCCGATGCCATGATCAGGGAGATCATGAGGAAGGGCACCATCTCCGCCAACTCCAGCATGTCCATGGACGACGCCACGCGGGTCCTCTTCCGCTACGGCCTGCGCAGCCTCCCCATCGTGGACGAGAACCGTCGCCTGGTGGGGATAATCTCCAACATCGACATCGTCCGGTCCCACATCGAGAAGTCCAAGCCCCACAAGGTGCGGGACATCAAGAGCTTCCTGGAGGAGCAGCACGGCATACGCATCCGCACCTACCTGGCCGACGTCCCTCTGAGTGAGATACATCCCAGCCAGAAGGAGGTCTTCCGGGACGAGCTCATCGGCAGGCAGTTTGAGATCAAGAAGAACCTCATCGAGCCGTTGATCGTGGTGAAGAGGCGCAGCGGCTATCTGCTGGTGGACGGCCATCACCGCGTGATGGCGGCCCGGGAGTACGGCTGCAAGGCCTTCCGCTCCGCCGTCCTCGAGCCGGACATCCTGGACATACGTCTGGGGCTGGAGAAGACCGCCGAGCGCTGGGGCCTGCGCACTCTTGATGACATGGTCATCATCGAGGGCTCCAAGCACCCCTTCGTGGAGATAACCACGCGCCTGCTGGACTCGGACGCTAAAAAGAGGTTGGAAGGGCGGCTCTGAGCTTCAGAGCCGGCCCCTGAGCTCCTGGAGGCTCTCGAGGATTATCCTCTGCTCCAGGGCCGCAACCATGCGCCGGGTGTCCAGCACGGTGTCCGGGTTCAGCGAGATGCTGTCAATGCCCTCCCGCACCAGGAACTCGGTGAACTCCGGGTAGACCGAGGGGGCCTGCCCGCAGATTCCCACCGTCTTGCCGTTGGCGTGGGCGACCTTGATGAGGTGGCGTATGGCTCTCTTGACGCCCTCGCTCCTCTCGTCGAAGTATCCCATGCGGCCGAGGACGTCGGAGTCCCGGTCGGCGCCCATGATGAGCTGGGTGAGGTCGTTGGAGCCGATGCTGAACCCATCGCAGTAGTCGCAGAAGACGTCTGCCATGAAGATGTTCACCGGCACCTCCGCCATCAGGTAGAGCTTGAAGTCCCGGCTCCGCTTCAGTCCGACGGATGCCATCATCTCCATGATCTCGTCCAGCTCCTCGGTGGAGCGGACGAAGGGGAGCATGATGAAGACGTTCTTCATGCCCATGCTGTCGCGGACCTTCTTGACGGCCCGGAGCTCGCACATGTAGGCCTCGCGGTAGTTGTCGCTCACGTAGCGGGAGCAGCCGCGCCAGCCGATCATGGGGTTGGCCTCCTTGGGCTCGTAGTCGGAGCCGCCCTTCATGTCCCGGTACTCGTTGGTCTTGAAGTCCGAGGTCCTCAGGATGATGGGGCGGGGGTAGAAGGCGCGGGCGACCTTGGATATACCGTCCGCCAGCTTCTCGACCAGCTCCTCGGAGCGGCCGCTGTCCACCAGGGACATGGGGTGCTCGCCGACGTAGCTGGTGAAGATGAACTCGCTGCGCATCAGGCCCACGCCGTCCACCGGCAGGGCGGCGACTTCCTCCGCCTTCTGAGGGATGCCGACGTTGGCCATGATCTTGGTTCCCGTGATGGGGGCGGAGGGGGCCATGAGGACCTCTCCGGCGTCGGAGCCGGCCTTGGAGCCGCCCCGGACGATGTCGCCCTCGTAGACCGTGCCGGTGGTGCCGTCCACGGTGATCAGCCTGCCGTCCTCGAGGAGGGTGGTGGCGTCACCGGTGCCCACGACGCAGGGGGTGCCCAGCTCGCGGGAGACGATGGCGGCGTGACAGGTCATGCCTCCCTCGTCGGTGACGATGGCGGCTGCCCGGCTCATGGCCGGAACCATGTCCGGCATGGTCATGGTGGTGACCAGGACGTCGCCGTCCTGGACGATGTCGAGGCTCATGCCCTCGTCAAAGAGACAGACGCGGCCGGAGGCCATGCCGGGAGAGGCTCCCAGCCCGTTGGTGATGACCTCGGCGCTTCCTCCCAGGTCCTCGCTCGCGGCGGGGCCCTTGTTGTTGAGGGTGGTGATGGGGCGGGCCTGGACGATGTATATCTTGTCGTCCTCGATGCACCACTCCACATCCATGGGCTTCTCGTAGTGAATCTCGATCTGCACACCGATCTCGCCGAGGTCGGTGATGACGGAGTCCTTGACCTTCTGCACATCCATGAGATCGCTCGGGACGTCCTCCTTGATGGTCTGGCCGTCGGGGCCCTTGGTGTACTTCCACTTCTGGGTGGAGATCCGGCGGTTGACGATCTTCATGTCCGCCCGGTCGACGACGTAGGTGTCGGGGGTGACCTCGCCGCCGACGATGGACTCGCCAAGGCCGTAGCCGGCCTCGATGATGACCTGCTCCGCGTTGGTGTTGGGGTCGACGGTGAACATGATCCCGGAGATGTCGGAGTTGACCATCTTCTGCACCACCACCGCCAGCTTCACGTCATCGTGGGCGAAGCCCTGGCGCTCGCGGTAGGCGATGGCCCGGGGGGTGAAGAGGGAGGACCAGCAGCACCGGACCTTGTCCAGAAGGTCGTCGTCGTCCTTCACGTTGAGGAAGGTGTCCTGCTGCCCAGCGAAGCTGGCGTCCGGCAGGTCCTCCGCGGTGGCGCTGGAGCGGACAGCGACGAATCCCCGCTTCCCCTTGGGGAAGAGCCCGTTGAAGGCCGCGATGATCTCCTTCTTCAGGTCCTTGGGAATCTCGTGGTCGTCGAACATCTCACGGATGCGCCCGGAGGCCGCGGTGAGAGAGTCGTCGGAGTCACGGTCAATGGCTGCCAGCTCTTTCTCGATGTCCTCGAGAAGGCTGCTCTGCTCCATGTAGTAATCGTAAGCCACGGTGGTGAGAACGAACGCCTCCGGGACCTGGAAGCCGGCCCCGGTGAGTTCTCCGAGGTTGGCCCCCTTTCCCCCCACGTATGGGATGTCGTTCACATTCAGCTCGCCCACGTCTGCTATCCGTTTCATCATGTAATCCCCAGTCCAGCGAGATTTTCGAAATGTGTTTGGAAGCTTGGCAATGTTAAAACGACAATGATACATTAGTTTATTGCCGCTTGTGTGCAAGCATAGCTCCCATCATAATACTCTTTTGTATCACAACCGAAAGATTGGTAAGGGCAAAAAGCCTGTTCTGAAGCTTGGTTTTTCAGGCGGCCATGGCCGACAATGGGCTAATCCCCAGGCTTATTTTATGAAAAACGTATCTTTTCTACGGAATACCTGCGATTTTCAAGATTGAAACTAGTTTTTCGTTTATTCGTGTAAGGTTTTAATATCATTAATCCCAATACCGGCCGAGAGGGTTTCACTTGAACATAGAAATAGTATGGCATGGCAGAGGTGGCCAGGGAGTGGTCACCGCCAATGAGATACTGGCCGAAACGGCCATAAGGGAGGGGAAGTACGTCAAGGCGTTCCCCGAGTTCGGTCCCGAGAGGATGGGAGCCCCCATCCGGGCCTTCACTCGCATCTCCTCCGACCCAGTGAAGGTGCACAGCCAGGTCTACTACCCCGACATCGTGGTGGTGCTGGACCCCACCCTCATAGGCAAGGTGGACGTTCTCGCCGGCATGAAGGGGGGGGGCTTCCTTCTGGCCAACTACCCCGGTACTCCCGAGGAGTTGAAGAAGGCGCTGAAGACCGACGCTAAGGTGTACACCGTGAACGCCACCAAGATCTCCATGGAGGAGATCGGGCGGCCGGTGGCCAACACCGCCATCCTGGGCGCTCTGACCAAGATCAGTCCCCTGGTCAGCTACGAGGCCCTGCAGGATCAGATATCCACTAAGTTCCAGGGCCGGCTTCCGGAGAAGGCCATTGTCCGGAACATCGTCGCCCTGGAGAGGGCCCACAAGGAGGTGGAGTGAATGAAGACTGTTAAGACCGCCGTCCCCGGCGGTCGCATCATTGAGCCCGGCAGCGCCATGAACTTCGAGACCGGCGACTGGAGATCCGTCAAGCCCGTCCTGGACCGTGAGCTCTGCATCGACTGCCTATCCTGCTGGATGTACTGTCCTGACGACAGCGTCTTGGTGAAGGAGGGGAGGATGACCGGCTTCCGCCTGTCCCACTGCAAGGGATGCGGCATCTGCGCCCGCGTCTGCCCCAAGAAGGCCATCACCATGGTCGAGGAGGATGAGTGAACATGACTGTTAATCTTGGAATAAACGGTGACGCGGCCATCGCTCTCGCCTGGAGACAGGTCGACCCCGACGTCTGCGCCGCCTATCCGATCACCCCGCAGACCATCATCGTGGAGAAGTTCTCCGAGTATGTCGCCAACGGCGAGGTGGAGACCGAGTTCGTCTGCACCGAGTCGGAGCACAGCGCGATGACCGTGTGCATTGCATCGGCCTCCTCTGGAGCTCGCACCGTGACCGCCACCGCTTCCGCTGGCCTCGCCTACATGTGGGAGACCCTCGGAATCGCCTCCGGGATGCGCACGCCGCTGACCATGGCGGTCGCCAACCGCGCCCTGAGCGGCCCGCTGAACATCCACTGCGACCACAGCGACGTGATGGCCGCCCGCGACCTGGGCTGGATCACCCTCTTCGCTGAGAACGTCCAGGAGGCCTACGACAACGCCATCATGGCGATGCGCATCGCCGAGCACCCTGATGTGCAGCTGCCGGTCATGACCAACCTGGACGGCTTCATACTCACGCACGCCATCGAGCGCATGTCGCCGCTGGACACCCACACCGTCAAGGACTTCGTGGGAGAGTACAAGCCGATCTACCCGCTGCTGGACTACAAGAACCCCGTGACGCACGGAGTCATGGACTTGGAGGACACCTACTTCGAGCACCGCTACCAGGTGGATCAGGCCATGAGGAACTCCCTCAAGGTCATCGAGGAGGTCTTCAAGGAGTTCGGCGAGATCAGCGGCCGCCACTACGACATGCTGGAGGCCTACCGCTGCGAGGACGCCGAGTACGTCACCCTGACCATCGGCTCCACCGCCGGGACCATGAAGGCCGCGGTGGATGAGCTGCGGGAGGAGGGCTACAAGGTGGGCGCCGTGAAGCTCAAGGTGCTCCGCCCCTTCCCGGCAGAGAAGATACGCGAGGTCATGGCCGGCAAGAAGTGCCTGGCCGTCATGGACCGCCACCTGGTGGTCGGAGTGACCGGCCCGGTCTTCCTGGAGGTCGCCGCCGATCTGGTGGACCTCCCGGACGCGCCCAAGATCGTCAACTACGTCTACGGCCTCGGCGGCCGCGACGTCCAGGTCGAGGACCTCAAGCACGTGTACATGAATATGATAGAAGACAAGCAGGAGAAGCTTAACTTCCTGGGGGTGAAGCTGTGAGCAAGTCTCTCAAGGAACTGTCCAAGTCTCCCATGCGGCTGACGCCGGGGCACCGCCTCTGCGCCGGCTGCGCCGAGCCCATAGTCGCCAGGCAGGTCTTGATGGCCACCGACAAGCCGGTGATCGTCTCCAACGCCACCGGATGCTTCGAGGTGTCCACGACCATCTACCCCTTCTCGGCGTGGAAGGTCCCCTGGATACACACCGCCTTCGGCAACGCCGCCGCCACCGCGGCCGGCACCGAGGCCGCCTACCAGGCGCTGAGGCGCAAGGGCAAGATCGACGAGGAGATGCGCTTCGTGGCCTTCGGCGGCGACGGCGCCACCTACGACATCGGCTTCCAGGCCCTCAGCGGGGCCATCGAGCGCGGTCACCAGTTCATGTACGTCTGCTTCAACAACGAGGCCTACATGAACACCGGCATCCAGAGGTCCGGCGCCACCGGTCTGGGAGCGTCCACGACCACCAGCCCGGCTGGCAGCGCCCTGCCCGGCAAGCAGCAGTACCCCAAGGACCTGACCATGATAATCGCCGCCCACGAGCTGCCCTACGCCGCTCAGGCCGCGCCCTACAACTGGAAGGACCTGATATCCAAGGCGTCCAAGGGATTCGAGGCGGGAGGCCCGGCCTTCCTGAACACCCTCACCCCCTGCCCCAGGGGATGGAGGCACCCCTCGGACCGGACCATCGAGATATCCCGCCTGGCGGTGGAGACCTGCGTCTGGCCCCTCTACGAGTACGAGAACGGCAAGTTCAGCCTCACCGCTGAGAGCGCCCGCATCGCCAAGGGGACGCTGGAGAAGAAGCCGGTCACCGAGTGGATCGCCAGCCAGGGCCGCTTCCGTCATCTCACCAAGGATCGCTGGATCGACCTGGTCGACAGCATCCAGGAGGAGATCGACCGCAAGTGGGAGAGGCTCATCAAGCTGACCAAGCTCTGATGCAAACGGGGCGCGAGCCCCTTCCTTATTCCTTTCTTTCCATCCTCAATCGCCAGTGGCAACCAGCCGAGGGCAGAGGGCTAATATACTGACGTTGGAATTCACAAGGGAGCGTCATGAATCTGAAGAACATGGATGTGGTCTCGATACGGGACTTCAACCGGGAGCAGATCGAGGAGATTCTCGATCTCTCGCGGAAGATGGTTCCCTATGCGAGAGGGGAGAAGGTCTCCAGGATGCTGGACGGCCGCATACTGGGAAATCTGTTCTTCGAGCCCTCGACGCGGACGCGGCTCTCCTTCGAGAGCGCCGCCAACCGCCTCGGCGCCCGGGTGATCGACGTCTCGCAGGTCTCCACCACCTCCATATCCAAGGGGGAGACCCTGGCCGACACCATCCGCATGGTGGAGGCCTACTCCGACGTCATAGTTCTCCGGCATCCTCACGAGGGCGCCGCCCGACTGGCCGCCAACTTCTCGTCCAAGCCGGTGATCAACGCCGGCGACGGGGCGGGGTCCCATCCCACCCAGACCCTTCTGGACCTCTTCACCGTGCAGGAGGAGAAGGGCTCCATCGACGGGATGAACGTGGTCATACTCGGCGACCTGAAGTACGGGCGCACGGTGCACTCCCTGGCGGAGGCCCTGACCCTCTTCGGCGCCAAGCTCACCTTCGTCGCCCCGCCGGCCCTGCAGATGCCTCTGGAGACCGTCAAGCACGTGGAGTCCATGGGCGGCGAGATCAAGATCGCCTCCGACATGAAGGACGTGATCTCTGACGCCGATGTGCTCTACGTCACCCGCATCCAGAGGGAGCGCTTCCCCGACCCCACCGAGTACCAGAAGGTGGCCGGGATGTACCGGGTGGACATCGACGCCCTGCGGGAGGCCAAGAAGGACCTCATCGTCCTCCACCCCCTGCCCCGGATCGACGAGATCGACCCGGAGGTGGACGCCACCCCGCACGCCTGCTACTTCCGGCAGGCCTTCAACGGCATACCGGTGCGCATGGCCCTGCTGGCCATGCTCCTGGGGGGAGAGCTATGAAGGAGATCAAGGTGGCCCCGATCCGCAACGGCACTGTCATCGACCACATCACCGCCGGTCAGGCGCTGAACGTGCTCCGCATTCTGGGAGTGAACGAGTACAACATCGACTCCACCATCAGCGTGGTCATGCACGTCCCCTCCAAGAAGATGGACTGGAAGGACGTGGTCAAGGTCGAGGACCGGGAGCTGGACACCAAGATGGTGGACAAGATCGCCCTCATAGCGCCGAAGGCCTCCATCGTCATCATCCGCGACTACTCGGTGTCCGACAAGAAGCGCGTCATCCTGCCCAAGACCGTGCGGGGACTGGTTCGCTGCGGCAACCCGAACTGCATAACCAACAAGAGCGAGCCGGTGGAGCCGGAGTTCGCGGTGGACAGCGAGGACCCCATAGTCCTGCGCTGCATCTACTGCGACCGCATCCAGGTCAACATAACAGACCGGCTCATCTGAGCCAGGGAAGGCGCTCCTTAACCTCTATCGAGACGCTGTCGAGGCGGCGGGAGATCTCGCTCCCGTTCGCCGCATCCTTGACGTCCACTGCCAGGAAGGAGCGCTCGTTGAGGCGGTAGAGGATGAAGTCGCCGCGGTCATGGAAGCTGACGGTGGCCAATTTCAGGGAGCCGAGCTCGTCGATGGCCGCCATCATGGTGGCCAGGTGCAGAGCCAGGTCATCATCGAAGTCTGCGGGCGTCTGGCTCAGGAGCATTCCCGAGTTGGATATGGCGTACACGTCATCGCCGGACTTCTCACCGAAGGTCTCGGTGATGATTGCCTGCAATGTGCTCTCGAACTCGTTCTTGGCCTCCATGCTTGCTCTCCGGGACTGATACCCTCCGCGGGGGATATATAATTTATCGGGGCCAGGCTTGGAGAATCGTTTAATATCCCTAGACTCTGGACAGGAGCCATGAGGCTCATCATCCTCGCCGGCATGCCCGGGGCGGGCAAGGAGGAGTTCCTCCAGGCCCTGTCTGGTCTAGGAGTCCCCTTCCTCCGCATGGGGGACCTGGTGCGAGAGGAGTATCGGCGCCGCGGCCTGGAGGGCGGGGACATCAGCGTGGGGCAGTTCGCCCAGCAGGAGCGCGACATCCACGGCTACGGCATCTGGGCCACGCGGGCCTCCGCGCGCTTCGGCGGTCGGGACCACATCGTGGACGGCTGCCGGGGGATGGAGGAGATCCGCGTTTTCCGGGAGGCAGGGGACCTCAGCGTCGTGGCCATACACTCCGCGCCGGAGACTCGCTACGAGCGTCTGCAGCTGCGGGGAAGGAGCGACGCTCCTGCCAACCGCGAGGAGTTCGATGAGCGGGACCAGCGGGAGATGAGCTGGGGCCTGGCGGAACTGATCGCCCTCGCCGACGAGATGCTTGTCAACGATTCCGACCTGAGGTCATTCCATGACTCCGCCCGCGCCCTGATGGGGAGGCTGCAGGGATGAGATACACCCTCA
Source organism: uncultured Methanomassiliicoccales archaeon (assembly GCA_964464345.1). Classification (GTDB taxonomy): domain Archaea; phylum Thermoplasmatota; class Thermoplasmata; order Methanomassiliicoccales; family Methanomethylophilaceae; genus CAYXFQ01. Next base: position 10,176 of record CAYXFQ010000033.1, read on the forward strand.
CCCGCCTCTGCGGCGGCGAGGCCCTTCTGCTCACCCCTCGCGAGGAGATCCCTCCCATCCAGCTCGAAGTCGCCCAGAAGGGCCTG
>CAYXFQ010000034.1:0-9999 GCA_964464345.1 uncultured Methanomassiliicoccales archaeon
CGGCGATCCTCGCGGTCGTCGATCTCGATGCGGGTCAGCACCCGCCGGGAGCCCTTCCTGGCCTCCCGGTGACAGCGGGCGATGAGCTGCAGGACCTCGTCCAGGTCCCCCTCCACGATGGTGGCCATGGGAGTAAGCTGATGAGGGAGGCCGCTCTCCCTCACCAAGGCGAGGCAAGCGGCGACCTGCTCGCTGACGCTCTCCCCCTCCCCCAGCGGCACGATGCTGAATGACGCGATCATGGGGAGAGAATCCAGCTAAGGATAGATTAACGCCCCGCCGTCCAGCAAAGCAGCCAGATGGGGACCACGGCAGTCACCGCCAAGTGGGAAAGAGGGAAGCCTTTATATACTGCCAGTTTAAAGTCTATCACCTATTACCTCTGCGTAATGCAGAAGAGGCTGATCACATGACTTTCGAGATTGATTCTACTGACGCTGTGGGCGCATCCGGGGAGGTCCTGGGTCTAGTGGGACTTGAGAAACGAACCACCCTAGCGGTATCTGACCTCACCCTAGCGATCAAAAACGGCATAGACATGAAAGGAATGCCAGATGAGCATGCAGAGCATCTGGCACAGCACATCCTGAACTTCTTTGGTTATTCCGATCGCATCATCGACAACATTCTCGAGCCCGAGGACAGGGACGCCTTCTACATGCTCGAGGACACTGGCATTCTCACCACCGAGAGGGAGGAGACCACCCTCTACGATGGCAGGGAGTGGAGAATCCACTACTGGCTCTTCCGCCGACACCGCATTCTGGAGCTCATCAACCGCGGCGACAACGACGACGTTGCCGTCGAGACCGAGGACTCCATCTACGACGACATACCTGACGACTTCTGGGCTCGGGAGTGAGTCCCGGCCCCACCCCCCGTCGCTGACGGGGGTTCCAATTCCCCATCCTAGACATGCGTCTCTTCCCGTACACGCCCCGAGGGGACCAGACGGAGTTCGTCCAGATGATCCGCAACGCTGTCGCCAGGCGTGGCACGGCGGTGGTGGAGAGCGGCACCGGGACCGGCAAGACGGTCTGTGCCCTCAGCGGCTGCCTGGAGGAGGTCCTCCCCGATGGGCGCAAGCTCGTCTACCTGACCCGCACCAAGTCCCAGCAGCGCCAGGTCATGAAGGAGCTGCGGGAGATCTCCCGCCTACAGCCTGTTCTCGGAGTAAGCCTCCAAGGTAGAGGGTCCAGCTGCCCCATGGCCAAGCAGGACGCCGAGCTGAAGGTCGGCTCGGCCGAGGAGCTCTCCGGCTACTGCAGCCAGCAGAAGCGGCTGGCCCTGAAGGAGGCCGGCAAGGGCTGCCCCTACTACGCACACACCCTCTGCCTGGACCTGGAGGGCCTTCAGGAGTTCTGCAGAAGGGAGCTGCCCACGGCGGAGGACTTCGCCGAGCACTGCCTGGGGATGAAGGCCTGCCCCTACGAGGCGATGAAGCTGCTCCTGCCCTCCGCGGACGTGGTGGTCGCCCCTTACAACTACATCTTCTTCCCCTTCATCCTGGGTCGCTTCCTGGAGTGGCTGGAGTGCCCTCTGGAGGAGCTCACCCTAGTGGTGGACGAGGCCCACAACCTGCCGGAGTACCTGCGAGGCGCCAGCAGCGCCGGCTACTCTCGCTATGGGCTGGACCAGCTCGCCAAGGAGTGCGAGGAATATCACGATCCCGAGCTTCTGGACGGCATCTCCGCCCTGGACCTACACTCCATAATGACGGAGCTCATGCAGGAGGCGCTGGAGGACTATCTGGATGACGAGGACGGGCTCCTTCCCCAAGGCTTCGTCAACGAGGGCCTGCTGCTCAACCTCCGCTGCTCCAGCAACGGGCTGCGGAACATCAACCAGTCGCTGATGGACTACGGCACCCTGGTGCGCGACGACCGTCGCGACAAGGGGAGGCTGCCCCGCTCCTACATGCTCTCCCTCTCCCAGTTCCTGCAGTTCTGGACATCTCTGGAAGACCGGCTCTTCGTCCGCCTGATCACCGGCGGGGAGAACCCCTCCTTCGAGACCTACTGCCTGGACGCATCATTGGCGGCGGAGCCGCTGCGGCAGTGCCACTCCTCGCTGCACATGTCCGGTACCCTGGACCCCATCACCGAGTACAGGGACTCGCTGGGCCTGGGCAGAAACGCCGTCCTGCGCTACTTCAAGTCCCCCTTCCCGCCCGAGAACCTTCTCACCCTCCACGCCGACGACGTCACCACCCGCTACGACGAGATGGCCCGGGACGCGGCGATACTCCCCCGTCTCCAGGATTACGTGGTGGGGATATGCAACGCCACCGACCGCAACACCGCGGTCTTCTTCCCCTCCTACAGGCTCATGGATCGCTTCATCGACGATGGCGTTCTAACCCGTCTAGACAGCGGCGTCCACATGGAGTCCCGCGGCATGCCGCAGGCGGAGCTCATGGAGACGGTTGACAACTTCCGCAACTCCCGCGGCGACGTTCTCTTCTCGGTGATGGGCGGCAGGGTGAGCGAGGGCTTGGACTTCCCGGACGATGACATGGAGGTGGCGGTGCTGGTGGGCATACCCTATCCCCGCCCCACCGCTCGCCAGAAGGCGCTCAGCAACTACTACGACGCCAAGTTCAACATGGGCTGGGAGTACACCTTCAAGGCCCCCGCGGTCCGCAAGATGCGCCAGGCGGTGGGCCGCCTCATACGCTCCGAGACCGATCGGGGCGTGGCAGTCATCCTCGACCGGCGGGCGAGTCGGCATCCCCAGCTGGACTCCCGCTTCTCGCCGGAGCCGATTTCCGAGGTTGCCGCATTCTTCCCGCCTGCAAAGAATTAATTAAGCTCAGCCCAATGGATGGCCACATGGACGTCCTGGAAGCTCTGCTCATAGCCATCAGCGGCCTCTGGCTCTTTCTGCCGGCGATGTTGCCGAACTCCGCCGCCGCTGTGGTGGGAGGAGGCAGTCCGGTTGACCGCGGCCGCAGCTGGAGGGGAAAGCGACTGCTGGGCGACGGCAAGACCTGGCGCGGACTCGTGGGAGGGGCCGCCGCCGGAGTGCTTCTGGGATTGATTCAACTCGGAATAGCCTTCCCCTTCGATGCGGACGCCCTCTGGGGATTCGGACCCATCTGGAAGGCTCTGGGCGTCATAAGCGCCTTGGCCGTGGGCTCCCTCCTGGGAGACATGCTCGGCTCCTTCATCAAGAGGCGCCTCGACCTGGAGAGGGGTGCCAAGCTGCCGATCATGGACCAGTACGACTTCGTCATCGGCGCCTTCCTGCTCACGGCCCTGTTCTACCCGCAGTGGGTCTGGGCCAGCTACTTCGAGGGCTGGAACATCCTGGCCCTGATATTCCTTCTGATAATCACTCCCATCCTGCACCGGGGCGCGAACATGATCGCCTACAAGATGGGAAAGAAGGACGTTCCCTGGTGATGCCATGCAGGAACTCATCGACGCTCTGAAAGAATGCGGCGCCCTGCGCTTCGGGGAGTTCACCCTGGCCTCGGGCGCTGTCAGTGACTATTACGTGGACATCAAGCTCGCCAGCAGCGACCCAGTGGTCCTCACCCTCATGTCCCGCCTCATGGCGGAGCGCCTGCAGGGGGAGGGCCTGGAGCCAGAGGCTATAGCCGGCGTGGTCCTGGGATCCATCCCGTTGGCGACCGCCCTCTCCCTGGAGACCGGTCTGCCGCTGCTGATGGTGCGCAAGGAGAGGAAGGGACACGGCACCGGCCGCCTGGTGGAGGGACCGCTCTCCGCCGGCACGGAGGTGCTGGTTGTGGAGGATGTGGTGACCTCCGCCGGCTCCGCCCTGGATGCGCTGGCCACCCTTCGCGAGGAGGGGGCCGTCGTGGACACCCTCCTGGCAGTCATCGACCGGGAGTCCGGCGGCCGGGAGGCGCTGCAGGCGCAGGGCGTCCGGCTGATCTCCCTGCTCCAGGCGTCCCAGCTGCGAGGCTGAGTGCATGCGCCCCTCTCCCGAGTGCCGGCTCTGCGCCCTGTCCGCGGCCCGCAGCCATCTTGTTCTGCCAGACGGGGACCCAGACTCCCCGGTGGTGCTGGTGGGCGAGGCCCCCGGCGAGAGGGAGGACCGTGAGGGTCGCCCCTTCGTGGGCCGCTCCGGAGGCATTCTGGACAATATGCTGGAGGAGGTCGGCCTTCCTCGGGAGTCGCTGCTGATAACCAACACCGTCAAGTGTCGCCCTCCCGAGAACCGCGACCCGCGGCCGGAGGAGATGGCCGCCTGCCGCCCCTTCCTCGCCCACGAGCTCAGCGGTCGCAGACTGGTCATCGGCCTGGGCCGCTCCGCCTGCCTCGCCCTCACCGGCGAGACGGTGAGGATGAAGGATGTGGCCAACCGGATGTCCAGCATAACCCTGAACGGCGAGAGCATCCCCTTTCTACCAACATATCACCCTGCCGCCACCATCTACAGCCGGGAGGCCAGAGAGGCTTTGAGGGAAGCCCTGCAGATGGTGCGGGACCAGCACTTCTAGAGCCCTAGGCGCTTCTTCCAGAGATAGGTCAAGTTGCCGAATCCATCCTGCCAGGAGAGGAGCTTGACATCTCCCACGCGCGGGTGGTAGCTGATGGGTATCTCCAGGAAGCGAAGGTGGAGATGGGCCTCGATCTTGATTTCCTCCGAGAAGGGCATGCCGTCCGAGCGGAGGTCCAGCTTCTCCAGGCAGTCGCGGCGGAAGAGCCACATCCCGCTCTGGGAGTCCCGCAGCCCCACGCGGAAGAGGATGTTGGCGCTGAGGGTGAGCAAGCGATTGCCGAAGCGGTGCAGGAGCCTCATGGACCCCTCCCTCAGGTCGGCGAAGCGGTTGCCGCTGATGAAGTCCAGATCTCCCTCCTGAATCCTCTCCAGCATGGGCATGACCGCATCTATTGGGTAGGTGCAGTCGGCGTCCATGGTCAGGATGTACTCGCCCCTCGCCTCGCTGAATCCCGTCTTGTAGGCCCGGCCGTAGCCGCGCCGGGACTCGGAGATCACCCTGGCCCCCCTCTCCGCCGCGATCTCGCGCGTGCGGTCATGGGAGTCGGTGTCCACGATGAGCACCTCGTGATCTATTCCCTCCAGGGAGCGGTGGAGCTCATCCAGGACCCTGCCCACCGACTCTGCCTCGTTCATGGTGGGAATCACCACTGAGAGCAAGCACATTCTTGAGGCTAGGGCGAGCAACTAGGTAATCTTTATGCGCCCGGCTCCGGGCGACGCTCCCCGAAGAACTTGAAGCCCAAGTAGCCGAGGCCGGCGAAAAAGAGGCGGATCAGGGCCCAGAAGCTCATCTCCTGGCGCATCATGTTGGTGGGCCGGTAGCTGCTCCAGAGGCTGCCGTGCTTGAGGGTGAGCTGCTTCCTGCCGGCCCCGTTCCAGAAGGCCTGGTCCAGGAAGCCGATCAAGGTGTCCCTCACCCGGCTGAAGATGACGGCGCTGGGATGGTGTACCAGTGCGAAGCCGGCGCTGGTGGCGCGGATGTTGAAATCCACGTCCTCCGCGGTGATGAACCAGGGGTCCACGCCCCCCACCGTCTCGCAGACCTCGCGGCGGAAGGCCAGGTTGCATCCCGGGTAGCTGCAGTCGTAGCCCTGGTTGAAGAGCTCCACGCGGTGCAGGTCCTCCCAGGCGCGCAGGCCGATGTTCATGGTCTTCCCGGCCACCAGGTCCGCACCGTCGGCGATGGCGGCGCGCATCTCGGCCAGCCAACGGGGGTCGGCGACCACATCCCCGTCGGTGAGAGCGATGATCTCCCCCTTGGCCAGGCGGAGCCCGTGGTTGAGCCCCTCTCCCCGCGTTCCAGCATGCTGGTGGAGCTGCAGGAATGGGTAGCGCTCCGCGAACTCCCGCACGATCTCCGGGGAGCGGTCGCTGCTGAAGGCGTCCACCACGATGATCTCCAATGGTCCCTCCTGCTGCACCAGAGACTCCAGCGCGTCAGCGATGAACCTCTCCTCATTCTTGATCTTGAGGACGATGGAGGCCAACATGAGCGCTGGAAGGCTCTGTGCGGATATAGAGTTTGATACCTCCTCAGGGCCTGACGTTCTCATCGCGGATGTAGCGGAGCATGGAGCGGGGGTTCAGCACCGAGAGGAGGAGCTCTATGTCCTGCCTCTTCAGCTCCCTCATGAGCGCTAGGATGCCCAGGAAGACGACAAGGGCCAAGCCGGCCATGAGTATGAGGTGCAGCGCCCCCGTGATGGGGAAGTGGTGGGCGAGCAGGCCCAGGGAGAGCATCATGAGGCCGCCGGCCAGGACATGGGTCCAGAGGCGACGATAGGAGCGGATACCGGAGATCTTCCGCACCGAGAAGGCGATGGAGCCTCCGTATGCCAATATCCCTCCGAGATAGGCCAGGGCGGCGCCTCCGGCCTTCATGCCGGCCATCGCGTAGCCGCCCAGCGATTCCGGGATGAGCAGGAAGAGCAGGGACACGCCCACCAGGATGCGCAGCGTGAACGCCCGCGCGGCGAGCTCCGGCCTCCCGTAGGCGAGCACCACCTGCTCCAGAACCCCCACCACCAGCGTCAGGTAGAGCGCCACCGACATGAAGCGCAGCGCATCCCCGGCGGGAGCGAAGTCGCTGCCGAGTATGATGCCGCAGATGGGCCGGGCGAAGGCGAACAGGAAGCAGACGATGGGCATGCCCACGATGGATATCAGGCGCTGGGCCTCATGGCTGAGCGGCCCGATCTCGTTCCTCCTGCCGCTGCTGTGCCATTCCGAGAAGGTTGGGAAGAGCAGGACGTTCACCGCCAGCCCGAAGGTGATGACCAGCTCGATGATCTTGTAGGAGGCGCTGAAGAATCCCACCTGCATGTCGTCCCAGAAGAAGCCCAGCAGAACCTTGTCCAGGTTGGCCAACAGGGCGGTGGCGATGGTGATGGCGATCAGCGGCTTGGCGAACTGGAGGTAGGAGCACACGAAGAGGGGGCGGCGGAAGCGCATCCGGTCCCGCCGCATCAGCCATATTCCCATCAGCACCATGCAGAGGGCGCCGATGACATATCCCAATCCGAGATGCACCGCGCTGCCGCCCTGCAAGGCGATAAGCACCAGGATGGGAGCACGCACCAGCGGGTCGGCGAGATGTATCATCTCCGACTTGGAGGACTCCATCTTGGCGTTGTAGGTGACGATGAAGATGTGGGAGAGGTCGCAGAGCGCCCAGTAGAGGACGAAGAGCAGGAGCAGGTCCATGCTGGCGCCGTGGATGGAGTGCCCCATCATCATGGAGTAGGCGAAGATGAAGCCCAGGGTGATGACGATCATCAACCCTCCCAGGCCGGCCTTCAGGACGGCGAAGGTGGAGAAGCAGGAGTCCAGGTCCTTCCCCTCCGATATGCGCTTGACGTGAGCGTGGGAGAAGCCGAGGTCGGAGACGGCGTTGAAGGTGGCCACGAAGGACATCGCCCACATCATCGAGCCGTACTCCGGGCCCACCATGCGGGTCATGGAGGTCAGCGCCACGAAGCCCACCAGGGCGGCGATGACGTTGGAGGCCATGATGAGAAAGGACTTCTTGGCGATGTTGGACATCTTGGGGCCCTCCGGCTTTTTTTGATGCCACGGAGGATATAATATTCTATCTATCCCTGTTCGAGCCAAATCATAAAAGCGGCCTCCGCCATCTCACGGCGATGTTCCAGCAGGAGGCGGGCCTCGCGCGGATCCAGGGGCTGATGATTGACATGGACGGCACCCTCTGCCGAGGCTGGGAGGTCATCGAGGGGGCGCCAGAGTTCATCGCCGAGCTGAACGAGGCCGGCATGCCCTACGTTTTGCTGACCAACAACTCCTCCGCCAGCAGGGAGAGCTATCTGCACAAGATGCGCACGCTGGGATTCCCGGTGGGGATGGAGAACATACTCAGCTCCACCACTGCCACCCTGCTCTTCCTGCAGGAGGAGAGGCCCGGGAAGTCGGTCTACCCCCTGGGCACGCCGGACTTCATGGCGGAGCTCGAGGCGTCGGGGATAGAGGTCAGCGATGATGCCCCCATCGTGCTATTGGCCTTCGACCGGAGCATCACCTACGAGAAGATCAACCGCGCCTATCAGCTTCTGAAGGACGGCGCGGAGCTGGTATGCACTCATCCCGATCAGCTCTGCCCCACCGAGGACGGCTACGACGTGGACATCGGCCCCTTCATCACTCTCTTCCAATCGCTGCTGGAGATCGAGCCGGTGGTGGTCGGCAAGCCCAACCGCCTGATGGCGGAGATGTCCGCCCGTCACATGGGCGTCGCGCTGGAGGGCTTGGCCATGATCGGCGATCGCCTCTACACCGACATGAGGATGGCGGTGGAGAACGATCTGACATCCATACTGGTGCTCAGCGGCGAGGCCGAGGCGGGGGAGCTGGAGGGCTCCACGCTGAAGCCGGACCTGGTCCTGGGCTCGGTGCGAGACCTGCTGGGTGCCTTCAAAAACACTGGCCAGTAGCTCCCAGGGCCCCGAACTTTTATATATATTTACGGTCAATCTTTCTATTCCCAGTGCTTGCGCTGGGGATGGGATGCGAAACAGAGTCAGAAGGAAGGCTCTTTATCGCCCCGTACGGGGGCTCACATGTATCTTAAGCAGATAGAGATGGAGAACTTCAAATCCTTCGGCGGGAAGCTCACCATTCCGCTGATGGAGGGCTACATAGCCGTGACCGGGCCCAATGGATCCGGGAAGTCGAACATATCCGACGCCATACTCTTTGTTCTGGGGCCCCGCAGCTCCAAGGCCATACGGGCAGGCCGTCTGACCGACCTCATCTTCGATGGCGGCAAGAGCAAGAACCCTGCCACCCACACCCGCGTGTCGCTGGTCTTCGACAATCAGGACCGGATGATACCCTGGGACTCCGACGAGGTGAAGCTCACGCGGCTGGTGAGGCTCAGCGCCGACGGTGAGGGATATTACTCCTACTTCTACGTCAACGACATCAAGTCCACTTTGAACGAATTCGACAACCTCCTCTCCAGCGCGCGCATAAGCGCGGACGGCTACAACCTGGTGCAGCAGGGCGATGTCACCCGCATCGTGGAGATGGGGAACATCGAGAGGCGCCGCATACTGGAGAACATCTCCGGTATCTCCCGCTTCGACGGCGACATCGAGCGGGCGCAGGACGAGCGGCGCCAGGCCGAGGAGAACATCGACCGCATCACAATCATACTCACCGAGCTGGAGTCCCAGCTTCAGCAGCTGGCCGAGGACCGGGACGCCGCCGTGAAGTACATGGAGCTCCGCGACCGCCTGGAGATGGCCAAGGCCCAGATGTCCCACCGCAGCCTGGAGGCCACGGTGGCGGAGGCCCTGTCCATACAGGAGCAGATCGTCGCCTACGACGCGGAGATAGGCTCCATGTCGGAAGAGCTCCAGAAGGCGCGCGAGGAGGCTCTGGAGTGGGGCCGCGAGCAGGAGCGCATCGAGAGGGAGATCGACGAGCGCGGCGGTCAGGAGTATCAAGAGCTCAAGGCCCGCATGGGAGAGCTCCAGGTCGACATCGCCCGCGAGAAGGATCGCAAGGAGCGGCGCCAGGAGGAGATCGAGGAGGCCGCCCTGGAGCAGGAGGAGATCCAGGCGGAGCTCGACTTGGCCCGCGAGGAGATCTCCGCAGCTGACGAGGACGTCAGCAAGAAGGAGTCCGAGCTGAGCGCCAAGAGGGAGGAGCAGGAGTCCCTGCAGACCCAGCTCAGCGACATTCGCAGTGAGATCGAGAGCCGCGGCGGTGACATGGCCGCGCTCCAGAAGGACATCGGCGAGGCCGAGGAAGGCATCCAGGTTCTGGAGGACCGGGAGCGCGAGGCCTCGGTGGAGGTATCCCGCGAGAGGATGCGCCAGGAGGAGATGGAGCTGAGCATAGTCGGACTGGAGGAGAGGCAGCGCACCGCCGAGTTCGAGCTCGGCGACGCGGAGTGGAACCTTAAGGAGATGGGCAGCGGCGACGGCAGCTCCGCCCAGAGGCTCTCCGCCCTGGGAGAGCGCTTCCAGGAGCTTCGCAAAGAGCGCCGCGAGCTGGAGGAGGACG
>CAYXFQ010000035.1:0-9843 GCA_964464345.1 uncultured Methanomassiliicoccales archaeon
GGAAATAATCAATATCCGGAGCGTAAAGGCGAAGGTCAACCAGCTGGTTGACCACTTCCTTCACGTCCCGGATCTTGCCCTGGGTCTGAATCTCCCCGGCCTGGATAGCCTCCAAAACAGCCTGGGGGACCGGCTCCACCTCGACGAAGAATCGGTTGTGCCGGTTGGGGGACTTGCCCTCGAAGGGGCCTCCCCTGCCCTTGACAGACTCCTGATAGACCACGATGGGGGGCGAGGACACGATGTCCACACCCATCTCGTTGACTATGCGGTACTCGGTGATCTCCAGGTGGAGCTCACCCATTCCGGAGAGCAGGTGCTCCCCGGTCTCGTTGTTGATCTCAATGCTCAGCGAGGGATCGGCCTTGGCCACCGAGCGCAGAACCTCGACCAGCTTGGGGAGGTCCTTCATGTGCTTGGCCTCGAGGGCCTTGGTGACGACCGGCTCGGAGTAGTGGACGATCTCCTCGAAGGGCTCCATGTCCTTCAGGGTGGAGACGGTGGAACCAGCGACAGCGTCACGGAGACCGGACACGGCAACGATGTTGCCGGCGCAGCACTCGGTGACCGGTATGCGGTCCGCTCCCACGGACATGGCGACGGTCTGGACCCTCTGGGCGTTGGGCATCCCGGAGACGTAGAGCGTCTGGCCGCGGGTGACCGTGCCGGAGAAGAGCCTGCCGATGGCGACCTCGCCGGCGTGGGGGTCCACGATGATCTTGTTGACCATCAGGGTGACCTCGCCCTTGGGGTCGCAGGCCAGCATCTGCTTGCCGACCTCGCTCTCCAGGTCACCCTTCCAGATGACCGGGATACGGACCTTCTGAACCTCCAGCGGGTTCTGGATGTGCGTGATGGCGCTGTCCAGGAGAACCTCGTGCAGCGGGGACTTCTTGGCGAGCTCCCTCTGCTTGTCCTCGGCACAGTAGTCGAAGGCCTCCTTGAAGGAGATGCCGCTCGTCTTCATGTACGGGACGGAGATGGCCCAGTTGTGGTAGGCGGATCCGAAGGCGACAGTGCCGTCCTCGACCTTGACCTGCCACTCCTTGTTGAGGGGAGCGGGCAGCAGGGAGTTGACCCGCTTGTTGAACTCGGTGATGATGGTGGTGAACTTCTCCATCATGGCCTCGGGGCTGACCTGAAGCTCGTTGATGAGGCGATCCACCTTGTTGATGAAGAGCAGGGGCCTGACGCGCTCCTTCATCGCCTGGCGAATGACCGTCTCGGTCTGGGGCATGACGCCCTCCACCGCGCAGGCCAGGATGAAGGCCCCGTCCAGAGCCCTCATGGCCCTGGTGACGTCCCCGCCGAAGTCGACGTGACCGGGGGTGTCGATGAGGTTGATGAGGTAGTCCTTGCCGTGGTAGCTGTGGACCATGGAGGCGTTGGCGGCGTTGATGGTGATTCCACGCGCCTGCTCCTGCTCGTCGAAGTCGAGCATCCTCTGCTTTCCGGAGAGCTCCTCGGACATCATGCCGGCACCGGCGATGAGGTTGTCCGAGAAGGTGGTCTTTCCGTGGTCGATGTGAGCGGCGGTGCCGATGTTCCGGATGAACTCCGGCTTGTTGATCAGCTGCGTCGCTTTTCTGATGTTCTCAGTTTTCCTTCCCATCAGATCACCTTCCAGTCATCAGCGGGCCGCCTGGGCAACCCGCTCGACCTCCTCCTTCTTGGAGACGCCGAAGCTGTTCATCTCGCCCCTGGAGGCCTGGATGAGCTCGTCGGCGATGCAGTTGGCGACCGACTTCCGGTTCTTGATCGTGGAGCGCACGACTCCCTTGCTGATGTTCCTGAGAGCGATGTCGAGCCTCCTCTGGGGAGCGATGTCCACCGCACGGGGCACGGATATGCCGCCGAACTGGAGGCGAGTGACCTCCTCGCGGGGAGCAGCGTTCTCGATGGCGCTCACCAGGATCTGCACCGGGTTCTCCTTGGTGCGCTCGTGGATGATGTCAAAGGCCTCAGACACGGCGCGGTAGGACTTCATCTTCTTGCCGGTGTAGTTCTCGGTCCGCATCATGTTGTTGATGAGCCTCTCGACGATGCTCAGTCTTGACTTGCCGAACCACTTGTTGGCATGCTTCCCGCCGGAGTGAGGCACATTGGTGGGGGTGAGGTCTATGTATTTGGCCAGACCGCCATCGTTGACGGTCACCTCAGACAGGTCGTACTTGCCGAACAGCAGAATCTGATTGAAAGAGACTTCCTCGGACATGAAATTCACCGAACCGGTTTCTCCTTGCGTCCGCGAACCATCTCGTTCAGGGACACGTTGTTGACTTTGATTACCTTGTAGCGAACACCGGGGATGTCACCGTAGGACCTTCCCAGCCTGCCGCCGATACCCTCAAGGAGCACCTCGTCGTGCTCGTCGATGAAGTGTATAGCGCCGTCGCCGACCGCGAAGGCGGTGACCTGACGGCCGTTCTTGATGAGCTGAACCTTTACGCACTTGCGTATGGCGGAGTTGGGCTGCTTGGCCTCTATTCCCACCTTCTCTAGGACGATGCCGCGACCCTGAGCGGAGCCCTCCAGCGGGTCGGACCTCTCCCTCAGCTTCAACATTCTTTTCTTGTACGCTCTATTCTTCCATCGGGACTTTTGCCGATCGTCCTTGAGCTTTCTGGCGGTAAACAGACCTCTACCCAATGTTTCACCTCTGTCTGAAGCATTCAGCGATTAATATTATCATATTTATAGGTTGACGGTTCATCGCTGTGAACCAACCCGAGACTGCTAACTCCAATTGATATTAATAACTTATCCAGGTTTTGACCCTGCCAGTCATTGACAGGGAGCTACATCAGCCGCAGACTGCCGGTTATCTTCTCCAAGGCATCCTCGGGAGCCGGGCCTATCCCTATGCAGGTGTGGCTGCCAGGGGGGACCTCGGTGTGCCCAGCGTCGATGATCACAGAATTGACGATCCCGGCGGCATCGGCCCAGGACTTTACCTCGAACAGCTCCTGCTTGCTCTCGAGTCTCAAGACCACCTTCTTCTGGCCCTCGCTGTGCCATCTCTCGAAGCCGCGGGGATCCCGGCGGCGGGAGATCAGGGCGCAGTTGACGGCGGCGTGCGCCACCTGGGCGGCGGTCTTGCCCTTGGACATCTTCAGGTCATGCCTCACGGCGATGACCATCTTGTACTCGCGGGAGCTCATCTCGGCCATGAGGAAGAGTAGGATGGATTAAAATCCTCCCCTCCAATGTAACTTGCAACGATTTTTAAGGGCGGGGAGGGATTTCCATCTCATGACCATCATGCTGGAGTATCTCCACAAGGGCCGCATCGACCAGCCCTTCGAGCTCAGCCGGAGGGACGTGCCCGCCATGGCCAGGCTTCTCAAGACCCTCGTGGGCCAGGCGAGGATCGCCGGCATCGATATGCTCTACCGCGAGGCCGACGTCAGGGAGGACGAGCCCAACACCCTCCTCATCGGCGGTCGGGACCTGAGCGAGATCCTGGAGGGCCTGGACATCGTCCTGGAGAGCGACTGCTCCACCTGCAGCGCCAACTGCTCCAGCACCGGCTGCGAGGTCGCCGGCGCGGGAAGAGGCGACCTGGACTGGAACCGGAGGGTGCTGGAGGATGTCCCGGAGATCGTTCTAAAGAACGCCATCTCCAAGGTCATATCGGAGTCCTGAGCCAGGGTGCATGATTTAAATATTCAACGGCTTTGCCATCCCGATGTTCGAGATAACAAGACGGGACGGCATGGCCAGAATCGGCCGCCTGGAGACCGCCAGCGGCGTGCTGGAGACTCCGGCTCTCCTCCCGGTCATCAACCCTAAGATCAACACCATCACTCCCCGCGAGCTCTACGACGAGTTCGGATTCCGGGGACTCATAACCAACTCCTACATCATACGCGGAACTCAGGAGGTCCGCGAGAGGGCGCAGGCCGAGGGCCTGCACAAGATGCTGGACTTCCCCGGCGTCATCATGACCGACTCCGGCACCTTCCAGTCCCACATGTATGGCGAGGTGGACGTCGGCAACCGGGAGATAATCGAGTTCCAGAAGTCCATCGGCACCGACATCGGCACCGTCCTGGACATCTTCACCGAGCCCTACTGGACCAAGGAGCAGACCGAGGACTCTATCCACGTGACATTGGAGAGGACCGAGGAGGCCGCCTCCATGAAGGGCGACATGATGCTCGCCGGCGTCGTCCAGGGCTCCATCTACAACGACCTGCGCGAGCACTGCGCCCGCGCCATGGCCCCCATGGCTGTCGACGTGCACCCCATCGGCGGCGTGGTGCCGCTCATGGAGCAGTACCGCTACGAGGAGCTGGTGGACGTGGTCATGGCCTCCAAGCGCGGCCTCTCCCCGGATCGGCCTGTTCACCTCTTCGGTGCGGGCCACCCCATGGTGCTCGCCCTCGCCGCCCTCATGGGCTGCGACCTTTACGACTCATCCTCATACGCCAAGTTCGCCCGCGACGACCGCATGATGTTCGTGGACGGGACCCAGCGCCTGCAGGAGATGCAGCATCTCCACTGCGACTGCCCCGCCTGCCAGGGCATGACCCTGGAGGACATGCGGGCCCTGAAGGCCGAGGACAGGGAGGTCCGCCTCGCGCGGCACAACCTCTACGAGATCAGGAAGGAGATCGGCCTCATCAAGAAGGCCATACTGGAGGGGAAGCTCTGGGAGCTGGTCGAGACCCGCTGCCGCGCCCACCCCGCCCTGCTCTCCGCCCTGCGCCGGCTGGAGGACTACCAGGACGACCTGGAGGCCTACGAGCCCCTGAGCCGGGACGGGGCGGTGTTCTACACCGGCTCCGAGACCCTGGGGCGGCCGGTCTACTCACGCTACATGAAGCGCCTGCTGGAGCGCTACCGCCCGATCGGGGACAAGTACATGCTCTTCCCCGAGGGCGGCAAGCCCTACAGCCGCCACTACGAGGATGCCTTCGCCATCGCCCGCTCCCGCGGCTACCAGCCGCTGGTGCTCTCCGCCTTCGGCCCCGTGCCGGCGGAGCTGGACGAGCTCTATCCCCTCTCCCAGTCGTTGATGCCCAGCCGGGACGACCTGGAGACGCAGTGCCGCAAGGAGGAGACCCTGCAGGCCTTCCTGCGGACCTTCGACATCAAGGAGACGGCCTGGTGGGAGGAGGGCATGGAGGCCGGCGACGAGGAGCCGGGCGACCTCCTGCTGCAGAGAGGCTTGGCCGTGGCCAGGCACCAGTTCGGGCCGGAGGCCGCTGACGCCCTCTTCCAGGGCGAGCTGGAGTTCGTCACCAGCCGCAAGACCGGGCGCATACGCAACGTCATCTCCGCCGGGGAGCACGTCCTCTCCATGCGAGCCGGCGACGGCTGCTACACCCTGCGACCGGAGGGCGCCAGGCGTCTTCTTCCTGCGCTTCCCGCCCCGCGGATGAGGGTGGTAGTCCACGCTGACGCGGCACCGTACAACCGGGAGGGGCGCAACGTCTTCTGCCGCTTCGTGCTGGAGGCCGACGAGGAGATCCGCCCCATGGACGAGGTCATGGTGGTGGACCCCGACGACAACCTGCTCGCCACGGGCAGAGCCCTGCTCACCAGCCGGGAGATGCTCTCATTCCAGAAGGGCATCGCCGTCCGGGTCCGGGATGGGGTCGGCTCCGACTGATAGGGTCTCCTCCGCCGCCCGCAGGCAGGCGAGAAGGTCATCGGCGCTGTTGCGCAGCGTCCCGACGCTGCTGGACTCGATCAGAAAATGAATGACCCTCCCCTGCCGGGAAGAGGTCAGGTAGCCCTCGTTGTCCGGCCCCAGGGCCGCCAGCACCATCGCCGCCTCCCTCTCATCAGCATACTCCACGCTGAGGCTGAGCTCCACCTTCATGAGTAGGGGAGTGGGCAAGGTGCAGATAATCCCTGCGGAGAGAAGAGAAGTGGTAGTCCCGGGCGGATTCGAACCGCCGTCGCCGGCTCCAAAGGCCGGCATGATTGACCACTACACTACGGGACTCTCGCTCTGTGAGATTGTTTCAATTATTTAAGGAGCGTCCAGCGGCTCTCCCAGTAGGTGCGTGGCCGCATAACCTACGATGCGCAGGTCCAGGAACTTGCCGAGCGCATGGCTGCCCTCCAGGACCACTGGCCGGTAGCTCCCGCTACGGGCGATGGTGCTGTCCCCCTTCCCCTCCTCGTTGACCAGCGCCCTCACGACCTCCCCCATCATCTCCGCGTTCCTCTCCTCCGCGATGCGGAAGCGAAGCTCGGTGGTCTCGCGGGAGCGGGCCTTGCTCACTCGACCATGGGGGCGATTGGGCATCTTGAAGGCCGGGGTGCCGGGACGGCGGGAGAAGCGGGTGACGTTCACGGTCTCCGCCCTGATCTGGCGCAGGGCCTCCATGCTGAGGCGATGGTCCTCGTCATCCTCGCCGGGATAGCCGTTGATTATGTCGGTGGAAATGGAGATGTCGGGATAGGCCTCGCGAGCGCGGGACACCAGGTCGAGGAACTCCTCCACGCTGTAGCGACGGCCCATGGCGGCCAGCACCTTGTCGCTGCCGCTCTGCAGGGGGAGATGCAGGAAGCGGTAGAGCCGGCTGTCTTCCATGAGCTCCAGCAGCTCGTCCAGGATGGGGATGGCCCGGTCGGGATTCATCATGCCTATCCGTATGCGGTACTCCCCCGGACGAGACAGCAGACGGCGCAGGAGCTCCGGCAGGCTGCTGCCGATGTCCACGCCGTAGCAGGCGGTGTCCTGGGCGCTGAGGTGTATCTCCTTGGCCCCTCGGTCGAGGAGCTGGTTGAACTCCCTCTCCAGCTCATCCAGGGACCGGCTGCAGAGCGTGCCCCTGGCCAGCCGGGTGATGCAGTAGTTGCAGCTTCCCAGGCAGCCCTGGGCGATTGGCAATGACTCCGTCAGCGATGCCGGAGAGGAGGGGAGCGGGTCGCCCACCCTCTCAATGATGTTGAAAAGATTGTCGTAGTCCCGGGGAGGGAGGACCATGGCTGTGGGGGAGCGCTTCTGCAGGAGCAGGGGCTGGACCTTGGCCATGCATCCGGTGACGAGGACCTTCTTGCCGCTGGCCTCCAGGTCGGCCAGTATGCGGAGCATTCTCCGCTCGGTGCTGGCCACCACTGTGCAGGTGTTGAGCACCACCAGCTCCGCCTCGGACGCATTGTCCACGGCCTCATGTCCCAGCGAAGCCAGTCGGGCGGAGAGCTGGCGGCCCTCCCCCTGATTCATGGTGCAACCGTAGGAGTCCACGAAGTAGCGCATGCGCCCCCTCGCGCCAGGTGCCTAGCGAGTGGCCGGGTCCTGGGTGAGAACTCCGAAGGCCGTCTTGCCGGCGACCTTGGTAATCCTCGCCCGCACCTGGGAGCCCTTCACCGTGCCGGGGACGACGATCATCATGTCGCCCTGGCGAGCGACTCCGTCGCCCTTGCGGCCGACGTCGTGGATGAAGAACTCGTAGACCTCACCCTCCTTGATGGCGTCGGGGCTCTCAGGCTTGATGGCCTTGCGCACGTGCACCGGCCGGTGGGCGCCGCAGGCCTCGCACTCGAGAACCAGTATGCGACCCTCCTTGGTCATGCGGGTGTCGGGCAGCTTGCACTCCGAGCAGATGACGAAGGTGTCGGTGTAATTGGAAATCCTCTCCGCAACCTGGGCGGCGCTGAGCTTGGCTTTGAGCACAGCGCGGCGACCCTCGACGTTGCCGGGGGCGCCCAGCTCGCGCAGAAGGAACTGAAGCAGGTGCTGGGGGTCCCTCCGCAGAGCATCGGTGATGTCAAGGAAATTGCGAATGGTGGTGGTCTTCCCCTCCTGGAGTATCTCCGGCTCAGGAATGGAGAAGCGCTCATGCTTCTCGATGTTCTCGGGAAGCTTGTTTTTGGCCCTGTCCAGAAGAGCCAGATAATCATCTTCAGCCATGGTATCAAGCTCGCTATGATGCAAGTCGATTTAAAGCTTGCTTAGGCCCCTCCGCGCTCACGGTAGGCGATGGCGGCCCGCACCAGCCCCAGATGCATGGGAGTGGGGCGGCAGGGGCGAGACTTGAATTCCGGGTGGAACTGCGAGCCGACGAAGTAGGGGTGACCCTCCAGTTCGCCGAACTCCGCCCTGCCACTCTCGGAGTGGCCAGTGAACTTCCAGCCCGCTTCCTCTAGGGCCTCTGCGTAGTCGGGATTGATGTCGTAGATGTGGCGATGCCTCTCAGCGATCTCCTTCTTGCCGTAGAGTTTGTGGGCCAGGCTTCCGGCTGCCAGCGTCACCGCGTGGCTGCCGAGGCGCATGCTGGCCTCCTGCCCGGGGAGGAGATTCACGATCGGATGTGGAGTGTCAGGGTCGAACTCCACGGAGTTGGCCCCCTCCAGGCCGAGGACGTTGCGGGCGATCTCGATGGCCGCCAGCTGGAATCCCAGGCAGACGCCGGTGAAGGGTATCCCCCTCTCACGTGCAAAGGTGGTGGCGTGTATCTTCCCGTCCACCCCCTTCTGGCCGAAACCGCCGGGAACGAGTATGCCATGAACGTCCCCCAGCAGCTCCTCTGCCGTCTCGGGGGTTATGTCATCGCTGTCGATGAGGCGCATGTTGGGCCGGCAGCGCTCGTGCGCCCCTGCATGGGTGAAGGCCTCCATGTGACTGAGATAGGTGTCGGTGAGGCGAGTGTACTTGCCCACCAGGGCGATGGTGACCTCCTGGCTGCGGTCTGCAACCCTGGACAGGAAATCATTCCACTCCCGAAGGTCGAGCTTCTTGGCCAGGTGGGTGAGCCGCATGCGGCGGATGATGAAGTCGGCGACGCCCTGCTCCTCCAGGGTTATGGGCACCTGATAGATGCTCGGGGCATCGGGAGCGGAGACCACGGCCTCCAGCGGAACGTCGCAGAAGAGGGAGATCTTCTTCCTTATCTCCTCGGTCATTGCTACACTAGAGCGCCCGACTATCATGTCGGGCATGATTCCGAGGCTCATGAGCTCCTTGACGGAGTGTTGAGTGGGCTTGGTCTTGGGCTCCTTGGCAGTGCCCATGAGAGGAATGAGAGTGGTGTGGACGAAGGTGCAGTTCTCCTTGCGGCCAACCTCGGTGCCCAGCTGGCGAACCGCCTCCAGGAAGGGCATGGCCTCGATGTCACCGACCGTGCCGCCGATCTCCACGATCATGACGTCGGCACCAGTGTTCCTGGCCACCCGGGTGATGCTCTCCTTGATCTCGTTGGTGATGTGGGGGATGATCTGGACGGTCTTGCCGCGGAACTCCCCGCGCCGCTCCTTCTCGATCACCGAGGCGTAGACCTTGCCAGTGGTGATGTTGTGGTCGCGGTCGAGCTTGGCGTCCATGAAGCGCTCGTAGTTGCCGAGGTCAAGATCGACCTCAGCGCCATCGTCCAGCACATAGACCTCCCCATGCTCGAAGGGGTCCATGGTGCCGGCATCCAGGTTGAGGTAAGGGTCAATTTTGATTGCGGATACGTTGATGCCGCGGGACTTCAGCAGCCTGCCGATGGAAGAAGCCGTTATCCCTTTTCCGAGCCCTGATAGGACTCCTCCAGTCACAAATATGAATTTCATCAGGAATCAACGGGATTGGCTATCCCCTTTCCTGATAATAAGATTGCTGTGTGCCCCAGACTGCTCTGGGGATCGACAAATCTTCACCTCTGTGTTGAAAAGCGCAGCCGTGGCAGAATGGAGCCAAGGCTAAGACAGGAAAGAAATGAAGAATTGATGATGACGTTTGATGCTACCTTTGGTGCTTGAACAACCTGCCAAGGAATCAGGGGAAGATTGCAAAATCTTCCTTGCATTTTAATGAAGTTTTTTGAGGGATGGGGGGTGAACCCCATCCCTGCGTAGGAGGTGATCCATCTGCAGGTTCCCCTACAGATACCTTGTTACGAC
>CAYXFQ010000036.1:0-9783 GCA_964464345.1 uncultured Methanomassiliicoccales archaeon
CGCGGTTCCCCAGCCGGTCTGGACCAGGTCCAGCTCCTGCAGCTTGATGCGGGCTAAGAAGACTCCGGCCGAGCAGGCCAGGAAGGCCACGCCGCGGCCCCACCTCCTCAGGAGCAGGTGCCCCAGGCCGAAGATTTCGAATATGCCGGGTATGAGAGCCAGCATCCGAGCGAAGCGAAGAATCCCCATGGCCTGGCTGGTACGCGCCGCCTGGGCACGGGCTCCCTGCGGAGCGCCGCAGTTGGTGCAGAACTCCGCTCCCGGCAGGAGATCGGTCCCGCAGCGGTAGCAGATCGGGTTCTCAAACCTCTCGCGGGCCGCCTCGCGCTCCTCAGGGCTGAAATAGGTTCCGCATCGCATGCAGAACTCAGCGTAATCAGGGTTGGTGGCGCCACAAGAGGAGCAGTGTAAGGACATGAGGTCTAGACCATTGGTGCCAGGGTATAATACGTTTATCCGCTCAAGGCTGGACGAGCCTCATCCTCGCCCTTCCGCCCTCGTTGACCAGCTCCATGGGGACCCCGAAGAGGCGGCTGAGGCTCTCGTCGTTGAGCACCTCCTCGATCCGGCCCTGGGCCATCACCCCTCCCTCCCGTATCATGAGCACGTCATCCATGCCCTCCGGGAGGTCCTCCAGCTCGTGGGTGATGAGGATGACGGCGGTGCCGGCGCGAATCAATTCTCCCATGAGCTCCCGGAAGCGCTCCCGGGCCACGATGTCCAGGCCGGTCATCGGCTCGTCCAGGATCAGGGTCTCCGGGTCATGGATGAGAGCACGGGCTATGAGGACCCTGCGAGCCTCTCCCAGGGATAGGGTCTGATAGTCCCTTTCCAGCAGGTCGCCGACCTGCAGGAACTCCGCCAGCTCCTCGGCCTTGGCCCGCATGCTGTCGGTAACCAGATGATGCCGGTAGACGTCCATGCTCTCGAAGACGCCGGAGAGTATGACGTCCTCGGCGCGGATGCGGCGGCGGAAGGCGCTCTGCAGCTCCATCGAGACTATGCCGAGGCGATTGCGGAGCTCGAAGATGTTCCAGTGGCGGCGGCCGTACAGCTCGCTCACCGTGCTCGGGTCTCCGCTCCAGGCCCTCAGCTCGCCGCTGAAGACCTTGAGAAGGGTGGTCTTGCCGGAGCCGTTGGGGCCCAGTATGGCCATGCTCTGCCGTCGGCCGATGTCAAGGTCGATCGACTGCAGCAGGTCCTTCCCTGATACCCTAACCGTGAGATTCCGGAATTTCGCCATCGGCGCCAGCATAGGCTCCCTCATGCTCCCATCCCTTGTAAATTCTCCCTCGGGACTCACAGCCATCCCTTCCTCCTGAAGAGCGCGATCATGAGCAATGCCATGACTGTCATGAGCAGCAGGGCCCCCATGAAGCCCAAGTCCTGTAGCATTGGCGGCAGGTCGACGTTCATGCCGTAGAGGCCGGTGACGAAGGTCAAGGGTATGAAGACGGTGGCCACCATGGTGAGTACCCGCATGATGTCGTTCATGCGCTGGGAGATCAGGGCGAGCTGGAGCTGCTGCAGCTCCGACAGCGTCTCTTGGGAGCGCTCCAGGCTGTCCAGGACGAAGCCGGCGTGGTCGTGCAGGTCGCGGAGATATGGTCTCAGCCCCTTGCCGATGAGCTCGCTGTCCATGTCCTTCAGGCCCAGGGTCATGACCTGCATCGCCAGGGCGTCCCGCCTCAGGCTCACCACCCTCTTCTTCAGCTCGCCGCTGCGGCGGAGGATGTACTCCGGGTCGGCGTCCTCCTCCTGGAGGGCGTCCAGCTCGTCCTCGAAGCCCTTGGCGGCCAGGATGAAGTGGTCCACCACCACGTCCAGGAGGACGTGGGCGAGGAAGTCGGCCCCCCTGTGCCTGGTGCGGGAGCTCTTGGCGGCCAGCCTCTCGCTGACGCGGGAGAAGTGACTGTCCGGGGAGGCGGAGAAGCTGATCAGCAGGGAGGGGGTGAGCAGGAGCGAGAAGTGAGTTGAGCGGAGAGTCCCACTCTCTCTGTGCGGGAGCTTGGCGCAGACCTGGAGCAGGTCGTCATGCTCCTCGACCTTGGGCCGAACGTCCGGGTTCATCACGTCCTCCATGGCCAGGGGGTGGATCCGGAAGCGCTCCACCAATGCCTGCATCAGGGGGAGGTTGCAGAGCCCGCCGACCTCCAGCCAGCGCACGCCGGGCCCGGCCAGGAGCTCGTCAAGTCCATCAAGGGTGACGTTGTCATGGAGCTGATAGGACTCGCTGTCATAGGAATGGAGCCGCATCTGCCAGCGGCAGTCCTGGCCCTCCTCCACCAGCGCCTCGTAGCTCCCCGCATATCGGCCCAGCAGGCCGGAGAACCTCATCGCCCTCGACTTCGCCATCGACTTGGAATCGGCATATGGGTATTTTCCCTTGTCGGAACGCATCGTCCTGCGTGGCAGTGCCTCTCAATCCTTATGTATCATGAACTCCACTGCATTTGCATGCGGGAGGCCGCTTTCCATGAAGGATGAGGTAAAGCTCGGAATAGTCATAATCCTCGGGATGCTTGTCACTCCGCTCATAATCCTCGGCCTGCTCATGGGCGACGAGCTGGGCATAGACTCCGACCTCATGGTCCAGCTGCTCATGATAGCGATCATGGGCCCCCTCATTCTCGCCGGCATATGGATGGCCGCCACCGGCAAGGGCTCCTTCCTCATCGCCGGCTACAACACTGCCACTGCGGCGGAGAGGTCCATGTTCGACGAGGTGGCCCTGACCAAGGCCATGGGCGTCACCTTGGCGGTCAGCATGGCCCTCATGCTCCTCAGCATAGAGGTCATCTTGATCATGGACTCCGGGATGCTCCTCTTCGGTGTGCTCATGGCCCTCTCCCTGATCGTGCTGGGAGTGGGGATATACCATGTCAACACCTCCCCCAGCATCCGCAAGGAGGGGCCTGCGCCACCGTCCAGCCCCGCTGACAAGCGGAAGAGGAACCTCATCCTCGCCGGCGCATTGGGAAGCTTCGTCGTCATGATCGCCGTGATCGTCCTCATCATGCCTGCCGGGACCGTCACCGCCTCCCTCGGGGACGAGGCGCTGAGCGTCGAGGGCCCCTTCATGAAGGCCAACATCGCCTACGTGGACATCGACGACGTGGAGCTCCGGGACGAGATGGACGTCGGCCGGAGGGTCAACGGATACGCCGGGGGCGGGATGGGCTCCGGGAAGTACAAGAACGACGAGTTCGGGAGATACCAGCTGTCCTGCTATGGCAAGGTGCCGGCATTCATCGTGGTCAAGCATGCCGACGGGGTGCTGGTCTTCAATCTCGAGGATGCGGCGATAACCGAGGAGTTCTACAACGAGCTTCTCCTGCGTCTCTAGCCTTGAATGGGAAGAAGGGGAGTGGACCAGACGGGATTTGAACCCGCAACCTCTGCCTTGCGAAGGCAGCGATCTTCCGGATTGATCTACTGGCCCTTGAGTTGGGTTCAACCTTGATGGCAGATATAACCCTTTTCCCTCCCATCCATCCCGTCAGCCCTGCTCACTGGAGATATATATCTGCAAGCTCATTTCGAGCCGAGGTATTTGGATGGCTAAACTCACCGAGACTATCATGAATGATTTTGAGAAGGCCCGCCCCTGGGCCTTCGCCACCTCCTCCGCCGAGGGGGAGCCGAACGTCTGCCTGCTGGGCATCGGGAAGCTTGTTGACTCCGAGACCATCTGGCTGGTGGACAACTACATGAAGAAGACCTTGGCCAACATCAAGGAGAACCCCCGCGGCAGCATCATGGTGCACTCCGGCGACACCGAGGGAAGCTGGCAGATCAAGGGCGACCTGGAGCTGGTGAGCGAGGGTCCCGACTACGAAGAGGCCAGGAAGATGACCAAGGAGAGGAACGAGAAGCTGCCTGCCCGCACTCTCATAGTGTTCCGGGTCACCGAGGCCTACAACGTCAAGAGCGGCGATGACGCCGGTGCCAAGGTGCTCTAGTCGCGTCGAGGCATCAGATAGGCCTGGATGCCGCCCAGGGCACCGGCCACCGGTATGAAGAGGGCGGTGTAGATGTTCCCGGTTATGGCGTGAAGGGCGAAGAAGAGCACGATGCCGCTGATGAGGCCTCCCATGAGGCCCAGCTTCAGGCTCTCGCGGCGTCCTTCGTCCATAATCTCACGCCCCGAGGGTCTCTCTGGCCTCGGCCACCAGGCGGTCGACTATCTCCGGGGACGCTCCGACGTAGCGGGCGGGGTCCATGGCCTCGTCCAGCTCCTTCTCGCTGAGCGTCTCCATCACGGGGGAGTTGAGCAGGGCGTCCCGGAGGTGGCTTCCCTCCTGGGCGGCCACCATCGACGCCTCCCGCACCATCTCATGCGCCTCCTGGCGCCCGATGCCGCGGGCGGCGAGGGCCATCATGACCGGCTCGGCCATGATCATCCCCTTGGCGAGCTCGATGTTCTGCAGCATGCGCTCCCGATCGACCGAGAGGTTGCGGAAGACGTCCTCCATCTTCCAGAGCATGTCATCCAGCAGGATGAAGACGTGCGGGATGACGAAGCGCTCGGTGCTGGAGTTGCTCAGGTCCCTCTCGTGCCAGAGGACCTGGCTCTCGAAGGTCGGTATGACGAAGCCGCGGACGACGCGGGCCAGGCCGCAGACGTTCTCGGATGTGATGGGGTTCTTCTTCTGGGCCATGGTGGAGCTGCCGACCTGCTTGCCCACGTCGAAGGCCTCCATGGCCTCCGAGAGCTCGGAGCGCTGCAGGTTGCGCACCTCGGTGCCGTAGCGGTCCAGGGAGGTGGCGATGTTGGCCAGGGTGCATATCAGCTCGGTGTAGCGGTCCCGTCCCACCACCTGGGTGGCGGCGGGCTCGTAGCCGAGGCCCAGATCCTCCATGACCATGCGCTGCAGCTCGATGGCATTCTCACCAAGAGCGGCGCCGGTTCCGACTGCGCCGGACATCTTGCCGATGGCGACGCGGGGGAGCAGCTGAAGCAGCCTCTCCCGGTGGCGGAGCATCTCCGCCAGGTAGCCGGCGATCTTGAAGCCGAATGTGATGGGGATGGCGAACTGGGCGTGGGTGCGCCCCACCTCCAGGGTGTCCCTCTCCCTCTCTGCCAGGTCGGCGAGGGTGAGTATGAGGGCGTCCACGCCCTTCAGGGTGATGTTGAGAGCTTCCTTGATCTGCAGAGCGGAGGCGCTGTCCACGATGTCGTTGGATGTGGCGCCGAGGTGCACATGGCGACCAGCGTCTCCAGCAGCCTCGGTCATGGCCTTCACCAGCGCCATGAGGTCGTGCCGGGTCTCAGCCTCAATCTCCTTGACGCGGTCGATGCTCACGTGCTCGAGGTCGGCGATGGCGCTGATGGCGTCGGCGTCCTTTTGGGATATGGTTCCCAGGGCGGCGTGGGCCCTGGTCAGGGCGGCCTCAACCTGCATCTGGTAGGAGAGGCGGCTCTCCTCATCGAAGACCCGCTTCATCTCATCGCGGCCGTAACGGAAATCAAGGGGGCAAATCATGCTCATGTAACTTTGCTTGGGATTCCCTCACCACTATTAAAGCTGTCCTCACTATATCCCGTGCGAGAGCGGGGCCCATCTCAGGAGGGTGGCCATCGGCACTCCAAGGCATGGCCAGTCACAGACGCATGACGCCTGGATTTATACGAAAGCCTTATTAAGGAATTGTTTTATCCATCCTTCGTTCGCATTCATAATCTTCAATTGAATGTGGGGTCAAGTATTTGAGCGTGGATTTATGACTGATTCTTTGGAGGAAATAGAGCAGCAACAGAGTATCATCAACAACGATGCTGACAAGCACCGCCGGCTGAGAGATGAATTGAACAAGCAGACGAAGGAGTGGGTGATGAAGCGCGATGAGCTCAACGCCCAGGTCCGGGAGCTGGTTGACAAGGCTGGCAAGCATCGCGAGGATCGTGACGCGCTGAACCAGAACGTCCGTGAGGCCAAGGCCCTCCGCGACGAGTGGAACAAGAAGTTCGGCGAGATCAACGACAAAGTCTCGGAGTTGCGCAAGGATTCGCCCCGCGAGAGTGGCCCCTCGCTCGGGAGACTCAGGAAGGACCTCGAGAACCTCGAATACCAACAACAAACTAGCGTCTTGTCCAAGGACAAAGAGGCCCAGCTGATCGAGAAGATGAGGGACATCCTCCGTCAGATCGATGAGAGGGAGAAGAGCCAGGAGCAGAACACAGAGCTCTCCGAGGCTCTCGCCGAGCTGCGCGAGACCCGCGACCAGGCGGAGGAGCACCACCGCATGGTCTCCGAGTACGCCGAGAAGGCCCAGGTCGAGCACGACGCGATGATTACGCTCTATGAGCAGGCCGACAAGCTGCGGAAGGAGGCCGATCAGGCCCAGGAGAAGTTCATTGAGAGCAAGCTCCTGGCCGATGAGGAGCACCGGAAGCACATCGAGGAGATCAAGAAGCTCCACGAGTACGACAAGTCCGCCTCCGTTCACAGGCACAAGCAGAGGAAGGCCAGAAGGAAGAAGGAAGAGACCGCGTCCCGCAAGGAAGCGGAGGACATCTTCGACCGCTTCAAGTCCGGTGACAAGCTGAGCACCGAGGACCTGATGGCCCTCCAGAAGTCCGGCCTCCTCTGAGGCTGAAAACCCCTTTCCAAAAACCCATTTTTCCTTTCTTTCCAGTCCTCCGAGGACTATTTGCCAACTTTTATATATCCTCTCAATAATCTTGTCCTAGTGGGAAATAGGGGCTAGTTCGTAGAGTGCATCCCATCCCTTCTGACTAGCTAGCTCCTTCCCGCCATTATTCTGGAAACGTTTATTAGAGCCACGGCGTTCTTCTGCCCAATGGTTCTCGAAGGTCTCGGCAAATCATTGCGGAACGTCCTCGGCAAAGTGGCCGGCGCCAGCAGCGTTGATGAGGAGCTCATCAAGGACGTATCCAAGGATCTGCAGCGCGCTCTGCTTCAGGCGGACGTCAATGTCCAGATGGTTCTCTCGATCACCCGCCGGGTGGAGGAGAGGGCCCTCTCCGACAAGCCCCCCGCCGGCAAGAGCCCCAAGGAGCACGTCATCGGCATCATCTACGAGGAGCTGGTCACCCTCCTGGAGAACGGCGAGGGCCTGAAGATGGAGCCCCAGACCATCATGATGGTCGGCCTCTACGGTCAGGGCAAGACCACTAGCAGCGGCAAGCTGGCCAACCTCTTCTCCAAGAAGGGGTTCCGGGTCGGGCTCATCGCCGCTGACGTCCACCGGCCGGCGGCCTACGAGCAGCTGAGCCAGCTGGGCGAGAAGGTCGGCGTCGAGGTTTACGGCGAGCCTGGGAAGAAGGACGCCCCCGGCATCGTCGAGCGCGGTCTCCGCCACTTCCGCGACAAGGCCGTCATCATCATCGACACCTCCGGGCGACACGCTCTGGAGGGAGACCTCATCCAAGAGCTCAAGGACGTGGCCAAGGTGGCCAAGCCCAAGGAGAGGCTCCTCGTCCTCGACGCCCAGGTGGGCCAGCAGGCCGGTCCGCAGGCCGCCGCCTTCCACGACGCGGTTGGGGTCACCGGCGTCATCCTCACCAAGCTGGACGGCACCGCCAAGGGAGGCGGCGCTCTCTCCGCTGTATCTCAGACCAAGGCCCGCATAGTCTTCATGGGAGTCGGCGAGGGCATCCGCGACCTGGAGACCTTCAACTCCAAGCGATTCATATCCCGCCTGCTCGGCATGGGCGACATCGACGCCCTGCTGGAGCTGGCTCAGGACGAGGTGGCCCCGGAGAAGGCCGAGGCCCTCGCCCGGAACATGATGTCCGGGAAGTTCAGCCTCCGCGACATGTACGAGCAGATGGAGGCGGTGAGCAAGATGGGCCCTCTGCAGAAGGTCATGTCCATGATCCCCGGCTTCAGCAGCCTAGAGGACAAGATCGACCTCGAGGAGTCCCAGGGCAAGCTCCTCCGCTACCGCTACATCATGGACTCCATGACCGAGGAGGAGCTGGAGGACCCCAAGATCATCAAGTCCAGCCGGGTGGCCCGCATCGCCCGCGGCTCCGGGACCAAGCCCACCGAGGTCAGGGAGCTCCTGAAGCAGTACAACCAGAGCCGCAAGATGATGAAGGGCATGATGGGCAACCGCAAGATGCGGCGCCAGATCATGAAGCAGATGCAGGGCGGCGGGCTGGAGCTTTGAGATGAGGCGCTTCGTCATCGCCGGCCATCGCGCCGCCACCACTGGGGACTTCCGGCTGGATGACATCGCCGGCGGCGCCGGGCGCCTGGACGTCCTAGTCCGCTGCGTGAACTCCGCCTTCTTCCTCAGCCATTCCCTGCGCAAGGACGTGGAGATCCACTTGGTCCTGCAGGGTGGCGACGACGCTCCCAAGACCGTGCGCATGCTCGGCTCGGAGTTGCGCTATCTGAACCCGGACGAGAGGTCGACCTCGGCCCTCATACGGAATGCGCTTCTCAAGGACCTTGGGGACGAGGAGATGCGCTCCTCTCCGGGCATATACATCTCCCGGCGCTCCTTCGCGGAGGTCCTGGACATGCTGGCCGAGAAATCCACACTCACCTATCTCCACGAGGAGGGGGAGGAGATACGCGGCGCCGAGTTCCCGGAGGACGTGACCTTCGTGCTCGGCGACGACAGGGACCTCACCTCGGAAGAGGAGGGGGCCCTTCTCAGCCACAAACCTCGCCGCTTCCGCCTGGGTCCCTTCAGCCTGCACGCCGACCACTGCTTGGTGCTGGTCCACAACGAGCTCGACCGCGCCTCCCAATGAGCGGGGATAATGATATTATCCTTCAGTGCAATCTCAGCGATGATGGTGGAGAGGATACCGCAACACCGACACTGCCAGGCCTGTGGCAAGGCATTCACCGGCAGGGATGACTTCTGCTCCGAGGATTGCCGCGAGGAGCGCAGCGATGAAATCAAGGGCAAGCGCAAGCAGCTCCTGATACTCTATGCCCTGGCGGTGGCGGTCCTGGTGATCGCATTGGTGGTGGGACTCTGACCCGAGCCGCTGTCGGCGGCACCTTCAACATCATTCACGAGGGTCACCGCACCCTTCTCATCCGCGCCTTCAAGCTGGCGGAGAGCGTCATGGTGGGCATCAGCTCCGACGAGTTCGCCTCCCGCGGCCGCGAGAGGGTCAACCCTCTGAGCATCCGCCTGAAGGCCCTGGAGGCCTTTCTTGACACCTTGGGCAAGAGCTACACGATTCATGTCATAGACGACCATCTGGGCCCGGCTGCGGAGATCGCGGAGCTGGACGTCCTGGTGGTCTCGGAGGAGACCCTCCCCTGGGGGGAGCTTGTTAACGACACTCGGGCCTGGAACGGGCTGCCGCCGCTGGAGATAGTGACGGTCCCCATGGTCCTCGCCGCGGACGGCTCGCCCATCAGCGCCACCCGCATCTCCGCTGGAGACCTGGACCGCAAGGGATCCTCCAGCTCTATCACGATTGGTGTGGGTTCCCGTAACCCTGCCAAGGTGGAGGCGGTTCGGTCCGTGATGGAGGCAGTCTACGGCGACGTGAGGCTGGTGGCCATGGATGTCAGCAGCGGCGTCCCGGATCAGCCCTGGGGGCACGACACCATCCGGGGGGCGAGGAACCGCGCCGCCGCCGCCCTGATGGACCATGACCTCTCAGTCGGCATCGAGGCCGGCGTCTTCGAGGGTGGAGATGGCCTTTATGACCGCCAGCACTGCGTCATCGTCGATCGGGAGGGGAGGATCACCCATGGCTTCGGCCCCGCCTTCCGCTACCCAGACCATCTGGCCGAACTGGTGCGCAAGGGCGCCAGCGTGGGAGGGGCGATGGCCTCCCTG
>CAYXFQ010000037.1:0-9443 GCA_964464345.1 uncultured Methanomassiliicoccales archaeon
TCTCCTTCTGGTAGACGGTCTCGCCCAGCATACGGCTGATCTCCGGCAGGTCCATCAGGAGCATCTTGGAGTACACGTCCTTGGC
Source organism: uncultured Methanomassiliicoccales archaeon (assembly GCA_964464345.1). Classification (GTDB taxonomy): domain Archaea; phylum Thermoplasmatota; class Thermoplasmata; order Methanomassiliicoccales; family Methanomethylophilaceae; genus CAYXFQ01. Next base: position 86 of record CAYXFQ010000037.1, read on the forward strand.
CAGGAGCATCGACTTGCGTGCCTTGACCCTGGCGGTCGTGTATGCATAGTTGCCCTTCTTGCGCCAGAACATTGCTTCACCCGAAGAGGATGTCCGAGAGCTCCTTCAGCTTCTCGTCCCAGATGGTCCGGAGAACGGTCTCGTACTGCATGTCGACCCGCATGCTCCCATCCTGGGACTCCAGGATGAGGCCACCGGCGATGCTGCCGTCCTCGCTGACCGAGTGGGCCTTGAGCTCCTTCAGCCGGTCCTTCTCGCCCAGGGGGCAGAAGATCTTGGGCTTGTCGAAGAAGTCCTCAGTTGCCTTCACCATGGCGGCGTAGTGACGCTTCTTGGTGGCGGCGTTGGAGGCCTCCAGGGCACTCAGCGACTCCTGGAAGGCCCGATTGAGGATCTCCTTCTGCCTGGCGAGCACTATCTTCTTGCTCTCAAGCTCGGCGGAGGATAGCTCCTGACGCCGCAGGCGCTCGAGGGCCTCCTCGAGCCTCTTACCCTCTTTCTCTCTCATTTCGGATATCGTCTGGTCCGCCTCGGCCAGGATGGCCGCGGCCTCGTCACGGGCGACGCGCATCTGCTCGTCGGCCTGGGCCTCTGCGGACTCGAGGATGTCCTTCCTTACGCTGTCTAGTGCCATGAAACGGCTCCCTTTACCGCCTGTGTCCTCATCTACATGACGAAGATCATCAGGATTGCAACGACCAGGCCGAAAATGACAATGGTCTCGGGCAGAACGGTCAGGATCATACCCTTACCGAACAGACTCTCGTCCTCGGTCATGGCACCGATAGCGGCGGATCCGATCTCCTTCTCAGCCAATGCGGAGGCCAGACCAGTGATTCCCACGGCGAGGCCAGCGGCAAGCGCAATCATTCCAGTTCCTATAGCTTCCATTTTTCACACCTCAGTTTCGATAGCTTTTGTAAATCTGCGTTTAGCCTGGAGCGGTTGGTACGGGTCGCCGCCGCCCAGGAAGAACTTGGACATGAACTCCACGTATTGCAGACGCAGTCCGTGCAGTCCGCAGGAGATCAGGGCCAAGACCCAAACCAATGCGTGACCGATGAGGTACACGAAGACTCCACCGAGGATTCCCCCTATACCACCCACACCAACGATCAACATGGTTATGGACATGTAGTTGAAGGCCAGAGCCATGCCCGCCTTGGACATCGCTATGGCCGCCAATCGCGTGTACGATAAGATGTTTCCCACGATTCCCGGCACGTCCAGGAGGGCGTTGATGCCCGCGATCGGCCAGTTCAGGCCCATGCCGACGATGAGCAGCACCGCGCTGACCGCCAGTATGTTCAGGAACATCCCCTCGATCGGGGTGTTGTAGAACATGACGGAGGTCAGCCCCCAGGACACACCGGTGAGACCGAGCAGCGACAGGACCCAGGAGAACTTCTCCTGCACTGCCGCCTTGGTCCCCTTCTGCATCTTCACGTTGATGGTGCCGAAGACCAGTCCGATGAAGAGGTGGGCGATACCGATGTAGACTCCCAGCTTGAGCAGGAAGGTGACATCGTGCATCTTGCTGACACCCAGGCTGAGACCGTCCATGAAGGCGGTGTTCAGGCCCAGCAGCTCGCCCCAGTGGGCGGCCATGCCGTCCACGAGCGGTGCGTGCACGGCAGGGTCAGCGTAGATATGCATGCCGAGGAACTCGCCATACATGAAGAATCCGAATATCGCTCCCCATATACCGCCGAAGAACATCAGAGAGGCGACCGCACGGGACTCGTCGGATCGCCAGTTCTTCATGCCGTAGAAGCCCAGCCACATGAAGAGCAGGGCGTAGCCGATGTCTCCGAGCATGATGCCGAAGAACATGGGAAGGAAAAGTGACATTAAGAAAGCGGGGTCAGTCTCCTGATAGCGGGGTACCGACATCAGGGATACGAGATACTCGAATTTCTCACCCAGCTTGTTGTTTTTGCCCTTGGTGGGCGGGATTTTGAAACGGGGGTCAGCCTTCTCCTCGTCCGCCTCCAGGCGGCCGCGGGTCTCGGCTACGTCTATGGAGACTCTGCCCTGCAGGGCCTGCTCCAGCATCCCCACCGACATCTGCAGGTCCGCAGTGGGGACCCAGGCGTCCATGACGAAGCTGTACTCGCTGGTGGCCACGCGCAGGGGGGTCTCGGCCTTCGCAACCTCGATGGCGAGCTCCTCCTCGGTGGAGGCGATGAAGAAGGTGTGCTTCTCCTTCAGGTTGTCGAGCTCCTTCTCAAGAGTCTCCAACTCCTCCTGCTTGGTCAGCAGCTCCTTCTCCATGGAGTCGATGATGTCTCCGGGGGAGCCCTCTCCCTCCGGGATCTTGACCTCGGTGAACCCCACCTTGGACAGCAGCTTCTGGGCCTCCTCCTCGTCCTCCTTGCGGACGAACAGGGCCAGGAAGTGTCCGTCATCAGCCAGGAAGAGCTCCTTCTCCTCCAGGGAGGAGAGGGCATCGACCGGGCTCTGGCGGGCCACGCCCACGAAGGGGCGCAGGCTGTCGTAGCCACGGTACAGGTCCAGCGTCAGCGGCAGGGTGGCCATGGGCCTCAGCTCGCTTATGGTCCCCTCCAGGTCCGCAATGGCCTGGATGGCTCTGTTCCGCTCGTCCAGGACGGCGAAGAGCTCCTCGTCAAGCTGCTCCACACCACCGCCGTCGATGAGACGGCGCACCTCGCGAGATGGTACAGGTGTGTCCGCAGACACGCGCCTGAGGGGTATGGACAGCTCGTTGAGCATGGCCCTGATCTTCAGGAGCCTCTCAGAGGCCTTGCTGCCGTTGGGCAGCGGGGCACCAATCGAGAAACCTTCGTCGTCGGAGGAGTAGTCGATCAGATGGGCCCGCTCCAGACGGTAGAGGGCCTCGATGGCCTCCTCCATGCGGCTGCGAGCGCCAACGATGACGATCCTGCTCATCGACTCAGGAAGTAGCATCTATGGTCCTCTCGAACTCTTTTTTAAGGAAATCCTTGACCTTGGCGATTCTGTCACCGGCGGCCTTCTCCATGGCGTCCGCCTTCTCCTCTCCGAAAGAGAGCAGCTTGGCGGTCTCAGCGTTCAGAGTCTCGCTCGCCTTGGCGAGTGCGTCATCGTACTCGCGGCGAAGCTGTGCCTCGGCCTCCTGGATCTTGCTGACGGCATCGCGACGGGACGAGGCCACAGCGCTCCTGCTGTCTGACAGAGCCTTCTCGGAGATGGCTCTCGCCTCCTCCTCGGCCTCCTTTATTGTGATAAGTATGTCAGTTCGGCTCAAAATACTCTCCCCGACTACATTTTTGGGCGGTTATATGCATCGTTATACTTAACATGTTTGCATTTTTTTCTGAGAATTTAACGATGGTGAAATAGCTTTTGCACCCTGTCCAGTCATCCACGCGATGTCCTCAATCCTTGGGGTCAAAATGCCTTATCTTGATATCGGTCTCTTCGAAGAGCTTCTTGGACAGCTCGTCCACGTAATCGTCCCTGTAGACCAGCTCCATGATGCCTGCATTGATGAGTATCTTCGCGCACATGGAGCAGGGGAAGGTGGTGCTGTAGATGGTGGAGTCCTTGATGCTCACACCGAAGTAGGCGGCCTGGACAACGGCGTTCTGCTCGGCGTGGACGCCGCGGCAGAGCTCATGCCTGGTGCCGGGCGGGATGCTGAGCTCGTCCCGGACGCAGCCGAGCTCGTCGCAGTGCTTGCTGCCGCGGGGGGAGCCGTTGTAGCCGGTGGTGAGCACCCGCTTCTCCTTGACTATCACCGCCCCCACCGCGCGGCGTATGCAGGTGGATCGGGTGGAGACCAGCTCCGCCATCCGCATGAAGTATGTGTCAACGTCCGGACGATTCATGAATCAGAGTGAACCCGCTAGGGGTATTTCCATCTTTTCGGCCTGCTGCGGTCAATGAATAAATATCCTCCCGACGCTAGTGGGCGGCATGTCCCAGGAGAAGGGCTGGTCCTCCGCCTTGTGGGAGGGCCTCCTCACCATGCTGCTCGCCGCCGTCCTTCTGGGCTCCATTCTCAGTGGCCTCTGGCTCTATGCCGGCACCTGGCCACCGCTCTCGGTGGTGGAGTCCCAGAGCATGCAGCACGGCGATGACTCCCACCTGGGAGTGATCGACACCGGCGACATGGTCATCGTCCAGACTTCCAACGGTTGGGATGTCGTCAGCTACGTGGAGGGCTCCAAGTCCGGCCATCGCAGCTTCGGCGACTACGGGGATGTGATCATCTATCGTCCTCTGGGCAGCCATGACGCCACCCCCATCATCCATCGGCCCATCATCTGGCTGGAGTGGAACGACAGCAAGTGGGACGCTCCCTCGCTTGAAGGCTACAATGGAAGCTGGGAGGTCAGCTACGGTGACGGGTGGAGGGCCATGAGCGGGATGCTCGTGCTCCGTGACGTCGGCTACGCCGCGCTGACGGTGAAGGTGGACCTTGGCAGCCTCAGCCCCTTCTCGGGCTTCATTACGCTGGGCGATTACAACTGGATGGACGTCCTGGGCGAGCGGGTGGGGAACCACGATCAGACAGGAGGTAGTTGCTCTTCCGGAAGCCTGGTGCGGCCGGACTGGGTGAAGTCCAAGGCCAAGGTGGAAATCCCCTGGGTGGGCTCCCTGAAGCTCCTCATGAACTCCAGTGGGAGCCCGGTTCATGTGAAGAGCCTAGTGTGCTTGACACTGAGCATCCTCTTCCTGCTCTCCCTGCCTTTTGTTTTCGAAAGAGTATGGACTTGGCTGCAAAAACGTCAGGATTTGTAACCCAACTATAACTTTAAAAGCAATCTTAACAATCTCATATAAGGCGATTGTCATGATCAGAGGTAAGAATTCGTTCAGTAGATCTGACCGGAGGGCTCTAGGAGGCTTGGGGGGAGCGATCCTTCTCATAGTCATCATAGCGCTGGTGGTCATAGGTGCCTCCGCAGCCACCCCCTTCGTCATGAAGCAGGAGCTCAAGGAGGGTGACTTCTTTATTTACAAGGGATGGGAGACCATCGGTGGGGTCACTGCGGAGGCCATCTACGTCGTCACAGTCATCGAAGTGGATGAGGATGCCGGAGAGATGTACATTGGCTACACAATGACTGGTGAATCTGGGGGCACCCATGAGGGATCTAGATCCTATGAATACATAGGAAATGCTTTGCTTCTCGATGTGGCTATTGGTGGCCTTGAGATATTCATTGATAAGGACGACATTGTTACTTCCATCAACGGCCTCAGCGAAAGTTATTCCGTGGCGCTTTCTGGGCTCACTCCCTTGATTACGCAAAAGTACAGTGGTAACTTGTATGGTTTCGCAGACGTAGAATTCTCAGTCAAGATGGGTACCAACCTCATAGTGTCGGCTGACATTACTGACGATTCTGGATCTCGGGGATTCCGCCTTATCGACACCAACGTGCGCTGGGCCAAGGCCCTCTGAGAAACGATTCCAAACCCTTTTTTTCCTTATTTCCCGGAAGATCTGGGAAATTTTCTAATTTTCACACCTCAGCCTGGGCTCTGTGAAGCTTCTATTCAAGGTGGATGGACACCCCCACCCCTTCATTTCCACTGGAAGCAAAAATATGAGGGGAGCTTCGGAAAACTGTTGAAAAAAGGCTCAGATGAGGGTGGTCTGCTGCGGGGGACGGTAGGTGCGGATGATCTTCAGGACCTCATCCTCCTGCAGGATGGCCTTGGTCTCAAGAACAGGGACACCAATCTCGATCTCCTTGGTGCGGCCACCACGGCCGAAGGAGCGCACCCGCGCGTGAATTATGCCCAGCATGTCCAGCTCAGAGATGAGATCGGTGATCCTCCTCTGTGTGAGCTGACTCATGCCGACTATGCCAGCGAGATACTTGTAAGTGGAATAGACCTCGCCGGTGGTCATCCTCTTGTTGTTGTCTTCATCGTTCATGATGATGGACATGAGGACTAGTTTAGATTGAGTGGGAAGAGTCTTCACCGCCTCAGCGATGGCGTCCAACTCGATCTTGTTCTTGGCCTTGCGGACGTGAGCCTCGGTGATCTTGTCATCGTTGTTCCTCTCCGCTATGTCCGCCGCGATGCGGAGGAGGTCCAAGGCACGGCGAGCGTCGCCCATCTCCTGGGCGGAGAGTGCGGCGCAGTAGGGAATCACTCCCTCGTCGATGACATTCTCCTCAAAAGCTAGCTCCGCCCTCTGTGCTAGGATGTCCTCCAACTGCTCAGCGTTGTAGGGAGGGAAGACCATCTTCTCCTCTCCCAAGCGGCTGCGCACGCGCTGATCCATGAACTCTGTGAACTTCAAGTCGTTCGATATCCCTACTAGAGAGAGCTGAGAGTTGACGAGATCCTCATTCATCTTGGAGAGATGATAGAGCACATCGTCACCGCTCTTGTAGAAGAGCTTGTCAATCTCATCGAGGACTATGATGAAGACCTTGTTCTCCTCGTCGACTTTGCCGATGATGCTGTTGTAGACCTTCTCGGTGCTCCAACCGGTGAAGGGTATCCTGTCCTCAAAGTCTGAGATGATCTGATTGCCGATGTTCTGTAGCACACCGTACTGAGTGTCGACCACTTCGCAGTTCATGTAGATGAACTCCACATTCCCGAAGCGGGTGTCGGCGATCTTGATTTCCTTTCCCAGGAACTTCATGGCAGCGGTCTTACCGGTCCCAGTCTTACCGAAGATCATCATGTTGGAGGGTCTGTCCCCTCGCAACGCTGCTACCAACACTGAAGCTATCTGATCGATCTGCTCCTTCCTATGAGGCAAATCATCGGGAATATAAGAGGACTGGAGGATCTGACGGTTCTTCACAAGAACTCTCTTCTGATTCAGGAATTTATCAAATATCGAATCCATCCAGCCGCTCTCCCGAAACTTTCAATGGAAACAAAGGTAACCGAACCTTCGTTTCCAGTGCGATGAGCGTCTTTGATATTAATGGCTTTTGACTAGAGCCAAAGACAGCCTTGAATTAAGACGTTTAGAATACGCTTCATCTCGCTTCAGCGTGGCCGATGATGCTTGTGGATATAATAAAGCTTCCTGTGGAAATGTTATTATCAAACAAAATCATGGGCACATCGTGAAAAAGGCGCTTTTGCTCACTACTCACGAGGAAATCAATGAGATCAGCGAACTCTGCCGCTCGGCGGACATAGAGCTGAGCGCGGTGGTCATCCAGAGAAGAAGGATTCCTGAGCCGGGGATGTTTCTTGGAAAGGGAAAGATGACCGAGGTCAAGGAAGTCATCGCCTCGATGAAGCCAGATTTGGTAGTATGTAATGGCGACCTGAGACCGAATCAACATTACAACATGGAAACTTTTTTGGGAATGACAGTCATCGATCGCATCGGCGTCATTCTCGACATCTTCGCGCAGCGCGCCCAGGAGGATCGGCAGGCCAGTCTCCAGGTGGAGATGGCTCGTCTTCGCTATGAGATGCCGATGATCAAGGAATGGGTGCATCGTCAGAAGGGAGGAGAGCATCCCGGCTTCCTGGGAGGAGGAAGCTACTCCACAGAGGGTTATCTGAATTACATCCATATGCGTCTGAAGAAGATAGATGACATGCTTCGCCGCATCGAGGATGACATCGATCGACGCGCGCTGGCGAGGAAGAGGAAGGGATTCCAGTTAGTCAGCTTGTGTGGTCACACCAACGCCGGCAAGTCCTCTCTGATGAACATACTCTCTGAGGAGGACGTCTTCGTGAAAGACCTGATGTTCTCCACCCTCTCCACCACCACTCGCCGCATGAGAGGAACACCTAAAGATCTGCTGCTCTCAGACACCATAGGCTTCCTTCGCAATCTTCCTCCTTTCCTGATAAGCTCATTCAAAGGCACTCTCTCCGAGATTTTTCTCGCCGATCTAGTGCTCTTGGTGGTGGATGGATCAGAGGGAAGAGTCGAGCTACTTGAGAAAATAAAAGCGTCCATGGAGATTCTGCAGCCGGAGGTCGACTTCGAGGACATGGTCCTAGTGATCAACAAGACCGATGCCGCCGCACCCGATCTTCTCTCAAGCCTGCTGTGGATATCTCTTCTCTATCCCGGTCTGAATGTGATCCCAATCTCCGTTCACGATGGGAGCGGTGTCGACCGTCTCCGTGAGAAGATCGAGAGCTTCTTCGAGCCCTCCTGCTCCCTGCATCTGCGCATCCCCTTGGAAGCAGAGAGCGCCTCCTTCATCTCCTGGCTCCATGACAACGCCGAGGTCAACAGGATCGCCTACGAGGAGGACATCAGCATCGATCTCCTCTGCGATCCGAGCAAGGTTCCCCTCATCGAGGAAGGGGTGTCAAACTTCGACGGATTGATGCTCCGCATACATCCCGGCGTCTAAATCGGGTTCCAGTGGAAATAGAGGGGTCCCCCTCTCAACGGATGCGGAAATCCTTCTTTTTGGCCTTCACCAGCTCGCCCCAGCCGCTGGGCAGAACCCAAGCCAGATACTCCATCTCATCCAGATTCTTCAGCACCGAGGACTTGCTGTTGAGCTCCAGGAGCTTCTTCAGGGTCTGCACCCTTTTGCCGTAGCGATGGAATTCCAGGCCACCATAGACGAAGACGATGAAGCCGATTATCATGCTGTAGAAGGACCAGGCGCCCAGGACGCTCTCGTCCAGGTTCATCACCCAGATTGCGCTGAGCAGGGTCAGCACCAGCCCCCCGAAGGTCAATGCCGGCCAGAGCGTGGCCGCCTTCTCCACTCGGAATGGTTTGCTCATATCAGAACGGAAGAGGCTGGCGAGGACTTGAAGATTTCTTATGCTAAGTGTACGGGAGGCCTTATTCAAGGCGCTCCGAGCTTTTTTCATCCATGCGATCTTGGATGCTCCACGACCGCTATCTGCTGCTCTCGCTCGCCGGTCTTCTCCTGGGGCTCCTGCTGCTCATGGCTCAGTTCGGGCCACTGCATCTGCAGGACCTGGCTGAAGCACCGCATGGGGAGGAGCTGGAGGTCCTCTGCTTCCTGAGCGACTATCGCGACTCCGCCCAGGGCACGGTCGCTCGTCTTGTGGATGGATCCGGCAAGGAGATACGGGCCTTCATCCCCCGGGAGATGGAGCCCCCGGAGCAGGAGGTGCTCTGCCTCGCCCGCGGCTCCCTGTCGGAGGACGGCAGCATGCTCTTCATCCGCAGCATGGAGATACTGGAGCGGCTCTGAGCAAGCCTTATACCTCCGCCTGCGGATGGGAAGGATGTGTATGTCGCCGTGGACGACACCGACTCCCTTGCCGGGAACTGCACCTCCTATCTGGCCACCGAGCTCCTGCGGGAGCTTCGCGACCTGGACCTCATAGGCTGGCCGCGCCTGGTGCGCCTGAACCCGGCGGTGCCTTGGAAGACACGCGGCAACGGCTCTCAGGTGATTCGTGTCAGCAA
>CAYXFQ010000038.1:0-9385 GCA_964464345.1 uncultured Methanomassiliicoccales archaeon
CGTCCACGGCGAAGAGCACGTTGGGAGCCATCACCAGCAGGACCGCTCCCAGCACCGTGAAGAGCGGCAGGGGCTTGAGCACCCTGCGCCAGGCTCCCCGGAGTCCGGCGGAGCGTATCTCCCGGAACCAGGATGGTATGTCCGCCCTCTCCACCAGGAGCACCAGCGCCAGCGCGGCGGCGATGGCGAAGGCGGGGGCGGCGTTGAAGATGAAGCGGCTGGCGGAGGCGGCCATGTAGACGGCGACCAGGAGCCAGACGGTGATCATGAGGCGCTCGGGGGAGCGCTCCTTGGGCAGGCGCATGAGCATGATGAGCAGTCCCGCGAAGGAGAGCCAGATGCTCAGCCAGCCGAAGTCGGTGGCCAGGCGCGAGAAGCCGGGCGACTGGGCCTCGGCGATGGTGGAGTAGACCTTGTCGTAGCCGAAGTAGCCCTGACCGGACAGTATGGAGTCCAGCATGCCCGGGGCGAGGGCCCAGAGGGCGAGCACCGACAGGGCGGCCACCAGGACGAAGGCCGGGAGCACCAGCAGCCAGGGGCGGTCCCTGGTGACGCTGAAGGCCACACCGACCAGGAGGGCGACGACCGCCATGAGGATGGGGATGTCGTACCAGCTCTCCACCATGCCCAGCCCGAAGTAGCAGGGGGCACCGAGGATGAGGCCGGTGAAGAGCATCACCGATACCGTCAGGGTGACGGCCAGGGAGTCCCGGCCGGTGAAGCGGTCGATGAGGATCTGCACGAAGAGGTAGACGATCACGATGACCGTGACGTAGGTGAAACCCTTCCAGACCATCTCCACGGCGGCCAGGCAGACTCCCGCCATCATGGCGTAGGCCATGGCCACCTTGTTGCTGCGCAGGAAGTCCCGCAGTCCGGAGGACAGGCTGTCCCGGGAGCGGTAGGACTCCACGTAGCGTCCCTCGCTGGTGCGCCGCAGCGCCACCATGAGGAAGTAGAGCGCCCAGAGGATGAAGAACATCACGAAGGTGTCGTGGTCCCCGTTGGACATGACCGAGCCGCTGATGGCGCCGGCAGAGACGGCGTAGAGCAGAGCGGCGACCACACCGGCCCGGCGGCCGAAGGCGTCCCGGGCGATGAGGAAGACCGGTATGCAGGCCAGGGCCCCCAGCACAGCGCTGTGCATGAGCAGGGACCACATGGCGGCGTCATGGACCGGCAGGCCGCCGAGGGCGAGCAGGAGGCCACCCATGGTGACGCTCCAGTCCATCAGAGGCGGGTTGGGGTTCTCGAGACCCAGCGGGTAGTTGAGGAGAGGGTCGAAGACGAGATGCTTGCCAGTGGCCAGGATGTGCTCTATGGTGTGTTTGTGATAGGCCGCGTCCGGGCCGCCGGAGAGGAAGAATCCCCCCGCGGTGGAAGGGCCCCAGGCGAACGCGATCCTGAGCACGAAGGCCAGCAGGATCACGGCCGACAGAACCAACCAGGTGTGCCTGTTGACGGCACCCCTGCCCCCAGCCCCGGCATCCTCAGATGAGGATGCCACGCGCGTATGGCCGGAGGATCTCCTACCCTTGGAAAACATCTTTTATAATCTCCTCTGCAGAGTGCTTTAGTGCGATTATGGACTAGCTATAAATACATTCCCAGATAGCTTTTGGAGGCTCAGTCCAGCAGCTTCCTGGCCAGCTCGTCCCGGATGCTGCCAGCAACCGTTCCGGGATCCTCGGAGCCGTAGATGGAGCGACCGACTATGACCTGGTCGGCGCCGGCCCTTATCGCCGATGCCGCGTCCCCGCCCTGGGCACCCACGCCGGGGGAGAGGATCTTGCGGTCACCCACCAAGGCGCGGACGGCAGCGATGCGCTCCGGCCTGGTGGCAGGGGCGATGAACCCGTGGGCGCCGCAGTCTCTTGCCATGATTGCCATGGCCTCGGCGTTGGGAGCGGTCCAGATGGAACCTCCGGGATGGCTCATCTCGGTCACGGCGTAGATCTCCGCCTCCCCCGCGGCCTCCAGGGCCGCCTGCAGGGAGTCATCTCCCGGGAAGGCATGAACGATGACCGCCGCCGCCCCCAGGGCGACGCTCTGAGAGACGATGAGCGACACGGTGTTGGGAATGTCGGCGACCTTGAAGTCGCAGATGACGGGAGCGCTGCGGGACAGCTCAGAAATTATGCCAGGTCCGGCAGCGAGTAAAAGAGGCCAGTTGATCTTGACCGCGTCCAGGTAGTCCCGCGTCTCGTCCAGGACCCAGAGAGCCCTCTCCGGGTCGATCTCGTCGAGCGCCAGGACCAGGCGGCTCTCCACTCTCAGCTCCCTCATCCGATGCCCATCGGGACGAGATATTATTAATTTACTGGCTCCATGGAGGGGCCCATGGCCTTGAGGAGGATGAGCTGTGGCTCAATCTACAGCGGCGAGCTGCCCACCGGATGCAGCCACTGCCAGGAGGGGAGCAAGATGGTCCTGCTGGTATCCGGCCGCTGCCGGGAGTCCTGCTACTACTGCCCCCTCTCCCCGGAGAAGAAGAACAGGGACGTCACCTACGCGGACGAGATGCTGGTCAGCGGCGATGCGGAGATCATCGCCGAGGCTGAAAGCATCGGCGCCACCGGGACTGGGATAACCGGCGGGGACCCTCTGCACAGCTACGATCGCACTCTTCGCCTGCTCAGGCTTCTCAAGAATCACTTTGGCGATTCTCACCACGTCCACCTCTACACCTCCAGCCTGGACCTGGAGAAGATACGGGGCCTGGAGGAGGCCGGCCTGGACGAGATACGCTTCCACCCTCCCCTGGACATCTGGACCAGGCTGCCGGAGACCGCCCTGCCGCAGATCATCGCCGAGAGCAAGATGGAAGTCGGACTAGAACTGCCCGCCCTTCCTGACAAGGAGCAAGAGCTACGGCAGGCCATGAGGGACGCCTTCGCCATGGGCGCCTCCTTCGTCAACCTCAACGAGCTGGAGTTCTCGGAGGGCAACTGGGCGATGATGGAGTCCCAGGGCTATCACGTGAAGGATGACGTCTCCGCCGCGGTGCGCGGCTCGGAGCGAGTGGCGAGAAAATTACTAAGGGAGTTCAGAAGGAACTCGGTCCACTACTGCTCATCGCGCTTCAAGGACTCGGTGCAGCTGCGCCGGCGCCTGCTGAGGAGGGCGGAGCGGGTCGCTCAGCCCTGGGAGCTGGTCACCAGCGACGGCACCCTGCTGAAGGGGCTGGCGCTGAGCGATGACCCGGAGGCGCTCATGGAGCGCCTCAGAATTGAGAACGAGGTCCCGGGCGACCTGATGCGCCCGGGAGTGGGGGGACTGGAGGTCGCCCCCTGGGTGCTCGAGGAGCTGGCTCCCGAACTGGAGGAGCCCTGCTTCCTGGTGGAGGAGTACCCAAGCGCCGACCGATTGGAAGTGGAGAGGATGCCTCTCAACTAAGCAATTTCAGTCGACGCTTATGCTCTGAATCTCGTGGTGCCGGGCGACGATGTCCCTGGCGATGCGGAGATTCTTCCCGGCCTTGCCGATGGCGCGGCCCTTGATCTCCGGGTCCACGGTGACCGTGGCGTGGGTGATGTGCCCGCGCTCCTCGATCTCCACCTTCTGGGGCCCGTAGATGTGAAAGACGTTCTTCACGAACTGCCCCGGGTCGTCAGAGTACTCCACCACCTGGATGTTCTTCCCGGTGGTGTCCTTGAGCCGTATGACGTTCTCCCCCTTCCTGCCCACGGCGAGGTTGCCCTGGCCGGGCTCGACCACGAAGACCAATTTCTCCTCGGTCTCCATGCAGTCGCGGACGTTGGTCTTGGTGACCGCCTCGAAGAGGGATATGTACTTGAGGGTGTCCTCAGTAAGAACTATCTCGTCTCTCATGGGTCTCACAGCGTCAGGATGTTGGAGCTGCCGGCGTCCAGGACGGCGAGGGCGGAGACGGAGAAGGGCTTGCCGCAGAGGGCCCCCAGCTCCATGTTGTTGCCCTCGTAGCGGTGCACCTTGACCTCAAGCTGCCCGTCGCGAAGGTAGTCGGAGGGGCAGTTCCTGGCCACGATGACCATCTTGGCTCTGCCGCTGCGGATTGCTTTCTCAGTCTGATCTACGCCGAACTCCACGCTTCCCGTGGTGACGGCCGTTTTCAATGCTCTTCCGATGTCGATCATTGCTTCCTCCCCCTTGGGGCGTAAACGAGTTTGACAGCGCCGGTGCCCAGTGTCACCGGCTGGCCGACGATGATGTTCTCGGCCACTCCGTCCAGGTGATCCACCTCTCCCACCACGGCCGCGTGCAGCAGGTGGGCGGAGGTGATCTCGAAGGCCGCGCGGGCCAGGACGCTGGACTTCCGCCCGGATATCCCGTGGCGGCCGATGGCCTTGACCTGGCCATCGTTGGTCATGAGGTCGGCCACCAGCATGATGTGCCGGATGTCGACGTTCATGCCCTGCTCCTGTAGGGTCTCCTGTGACTGCCTGATGATGGCATTGCGGGCCGCCTCTATCCCCAGGACGTCGGCGATCTCCACGATGCTGTTGGTCTGGAGCCGGGCGGTGTCCACCATGGGCACCTTCAGGACCTCCTTCAGGTTGCTTCCCTCGGTGTGGATGACGTAGCCGTTCTCGGGGTTGATCCGATCCAGCTTGATGATGGCGCGGGTGATCCCGTCAATGCCCTTGATCTTGGCGTTGCGGATGGCGTCGCTCATGGCCTGCAGCCTCTTGAAGGAGGGCTCCGGGGCCTGGATGACCAGCTCGAACTCCTGCATCTCCACCATCCCACGGACAGCGCGGATGCGGTTCAGGCGCTCGAAGATGTCCTCCATCTTGATGCCCTTCTGGTCCATCTTCCTCTGCTCGGGGATGATGCGCAGGCGCATGTTGGTGACGTCCGTCTCGATGGACGAGATGTCCAGCAGCTTGGTCTCCTCGATCTGGGAGGACACGATGCGCGCTATCCCCTCGTCGTCCTTGGCGGGCGAGAGCAGCTTCACCGTCATGGTGGGGGTGCTCGGCACCCGGCGGGCGTCCACGATCTCGATGAGACGGGGCAGCCCCAGGGTGACGTTGATCTCCGCCACACCGGCGTAGTGGAAGGTCCGCATGGTCATCTGGGTGGACGGCTCGCCTATGGACTGGGCGGCCATGACTCCGGCCGACTCGTTGGCGTCCATGATGTGGGCGAGGTAGCGCCTCTCCGACTCGCGGAGTATGGCCTCCATCTTGTCGTCCGGGATGTCCACGTCGCCGATGCGGCGACCGATGTCGGCGATTATCTTGAGAGAGAGCTCCAGGCCCAGGTCGTCGACCATGGCCTGCACCCTCTTCTCGCCGTCGCTGATCTCCCGGGGACGGGTGACCAGCTCGTACTGCACCGGCTCAACATCCTCGGCCTTCTTGGCGCGGGAGCGGGAGCCGGGACGGCGACCGGCGAGGGAGACCAGCCTCGCGGCGTCCTCCTCGCTGAATCCTATCTCCACCAGGGCTGAGGGCTCAGCCTCGGATATCTCACCCAGAGTGCGGTAGGTGGAGAGGAGCTTCTCAATCTCCTCCGGTGTGATCCCACGCCTCTCCAGGGCCCTGACGGTGTCTTTGCGGGCCAAATCACTCACCTCCGAATCCGGAGTCAACGTCAGACTCCTCTTCCTCTAGGAATTCCATCTCGTCCTTCTCCAGGGTGGCGTAGTCGTCGCCGGCGGCGACCTCCTCCAGCTGAAGCAGGAGGTCGGCGTCGTCGCCGAGGACCTTGGCCATGATGTCATCGATGTCGATGGCGCGTCCCTGCACCGCCCGGGTGGGGTCCACCCCGTCCTCGCCGTAGCGGAACTGGACGATGGTGTCGGCGGTGTTGCGTATGGTGCCGTCAGCGGTGAGCTTCAGGTCCTCCAGGGCGGATATGAGCCGCCTCTGCATGTATCCGGAGCGGGAAGTCCTCACCGCGGTGTCCACCAGACCCTCCCTTCCACCCATGGAGTGGAAGAAGTACTCGGCGGGGTTGAGGCCGCTCTTGTAGGAGTTGGAGACGAAGCCCTTGGCCTCGGCGCCCAGGTCGTCCTTCTCGAAGTGGGAGAGCGTCCGCCCGCGGTAGCCGCGGGAGAGTCTTTCTCCACGAACAGCCTGCTGCCCGACGGCTCCGGCCATCTGGGACAGGTTCAGCATGGACCCGCGGGCCCCGGACTTGGCCATGACCACGGCGGAGTTCTCCATGCCCAGGTGCCTCTCGGCGACCTCACCGGCCTTGTCCCTGGCGTCGGCGAGGATCTTCATGACCTCCACCTCCAGGGTCTCCCTGAGAGAGCGGCCCGGCATCTGGTCCAGGGTTCCCTCCCGGTAGGACTCGACGAACTTGTCCACGCGGGCTATGGATTCCTTGTTGTACTCGTAGATCTGCAGCTTCGCCTCGTCCGGGATGTCCTCGTCGTCGATCCCGGTGCTGAAGCCGCGGTTCATGATGGCGCCCAGGCAGAGCCTGGTGCACTCGTCGATGAACTGGCGGGCGCGGTCGGAGCCGTAGTCCCGGGCGATCTTGTCCAGGACCTTGCCCTTGGCGTTGCCGATGGCGCGGGCGTCGATGGTGCCGGTGAGCAGCTTGCCCTCGCGTATCTTGACGTAGGCGTCGTGCTCGCAGTCCTCTTTGAGGCAGACGTCGCAGTTCCGGCAGATGGAGGCCTTGAAGGTGGCCCGGAAGTCTTCAGGCAGAACGAGCGAGAAGAGCTGCTTGCCGGTCCAGTACTTCACGCCCTCCTCCTCGATGGCGTCCACCAGGGTCTTGTGCTCCAGCTTGGAGAGGATGGTGAGAGCCTCCATGGAGTCGAAGCGGGGGTTGCCGTGCGTCAGGTAGTAGGCGCCGGTCACGTGGTCGTGGATGGCGCCGACGATGGGGCTGCCGTGGCGGGGGGAGAGGATGTTCTCCTGCACCGCCATCAGTATGCGGGCCTCGGCCCTGGCCTCGTCGCTCTGCAGGACGTGAAGGTTCATCTCGTCCCCATCGAAATCGGCGTTGTAGGGCGGGCAGACGCAGAGGTTGAAGCGGAAGGTCTTGCCGGGCATGATGCGCACGCTGTGGGCCATCATGGACATCCGGTGCAGGGAGGGCTGCCGGTTGAAGAGGACCACGTCCCCGTCCATCAGCTGCCTCTCCACCACGTAGTCGATCTCCAGCGCCTCGGCGACGGTCTCCGCGTTCCGCTCGGTCACCCTTATGCGGCGGCCGTCGGAGCGGATGATGTAGTTGACGCCAACCACGTGCTCGCCCTTCTCGCTCTCCGGCTCGGGGCCCAGGGCCACCATGGCCTGCAGGCGCTCGAAGTTGTCCTCGGTGACGTGAACCGGGACGGTGAGCTCGCGGGCGGCGGCTACCGGTACTCCGACCTCGTTGATGGAGAGCAGCGGGTCGGGGGAGATGACCGTGCGGGCGGAGAAGTTCACTCTCTTACCGGACAGGTTGGAGCGGAAGCGCCCCTCCTTCCCCTTGAGCCTCTGCACCAGGGTCTTCAGCGGCCGGCCGGAGCGGTGACGCGCCGGGGGTATGCCGGAAGTCTGGTTGTCGAAGTAGGTCGTGACGTGATACTGGAGGAGCTCCCAGAGGTCCTCCACGATCAGCTGCGGAGCACCGGAGTCCCGGTTCTCCCGCAGGCGCTGGTTGATCCTGAGGACGTCCACCAGCTTGTGGGTGAGGTCGTCCTCGGAGCGGTCGCCGGAGTCCAGCGTGATGCTCGGACGCACCGTGACCGGAGGCACCGAGAGGGCGGTGAGCACCATCCACTCGGGGCGGCAGGTCTGAGGGTCGATGCCCATGGGGGGCAGGTCCTCGTCGGGGATGCGCTCCAGCCTCTCCCTGACCTCCTTGGGGGTCAGCTTGTGGCCGTCGTCGCCCTCCCGGAAGGTGGTGGGCTTGTCCAGGCGGATCTTCAGCTGCTCGCTGCCGCAGTGGGGGCAGGCGGGCTTGGAGGAGGCGTCCTTGGAGGTCGCCTTGGTCAGGGCCTTCTGGTCGATGGTGTCCCCTCCCATCTCCTCCATGCGCTCGCTGGCCACACGGAACTCCTCGATCTGCTCGCCGGTGAGCAGGATCCTGCCGCAGGAGCGGCAGCTGCTCTCCAGCAGGCGCTTGATGTCCTTGATGAAGCCCACGTGTATGACCGGCATGGCCAGGTCGATGTGGCCGAAGTGGCCGGGGCACTCATCCACCTTGTTCAGGCAGGTCTTGCAGCGGAGGCCGGGCTCGATGACTCCCATGTGCGGGTCCATGAGACCCATGTCGATCGGGAAGCCGTCGTCGTCGTAGGTGTCGGCGGTGATCACCTTGGTGGCCGACATCTTCCTGACCTCCTCGGGGGAGATGCAGGCGAACTTGATCGAGCCAATCCGTTTAGAGACTCCTTTCATCATTCCAGGTCCTCCAGTTGCAACCGCATGGCGACTCCAAGCGAGAGGAGCTCGTCCATCAGCAGTTTGAATGCGTACGAGGTCTGCACCAGGTACACGTTGGTGTTGTTGCCGCAGACCGGGCAGCGCAGGGAGCCCCGCCGGTCCATTATCGCCACGTGCCCGCAGTCGGGGTTGCCGCAGACGTACTGGTACGTTCCGTCGGACTCGTCCAGCAGCCGGTCCTTGATGACCATGGCGGCTCCATGGCCTATGAGGCAGTCCCGCTCCATCTCACCGAAGCGCAGTCCTCCCTGGCGGGAGCGGCCCTCGGTGGGCTGGCGGGTGAGTATCTGCACGGGGCCGCGGGAGCGGACGTGCATCTTGCCGCTGACCATGTGGTGCAGCTTCTGATAGTAGATGACGCCCACGAAGACGTCAGTCTGAATCATGCGCCCGGAGACTCCGTCGTACATGACCTCCTTCCCGGTGTGGGAGAAGCCGTTGCGCACCAGCCCGTCGCGGATGGAGCGCTCGTTCTCGCCGGAGAAGGCGGTGCCGTCGATGGTGCGTCCCTCCATGGCGCCAACCTTGCCGCCAATCATCTCCAGGACGTGGGCGACCGTCATCCGGCTGGGGATGGCGTGGGGGTTGATCACCAGGTCCGGGATGATTCCGGAGGAGGTGAAGGGCATGTCCTCCTGGGGCACCAGGCGCCCGATGACGCCCTTCTGACCGTGCCGGGAGGCGAACTTGTCGCCCAGCTCCGGGATGCGCTCGTCGCGGACCCGGACCTTGACCAGGCGGCTGCCGTTCTCGGACTCGGTGACCATCACGGAATCGACGAATCCCTTCTCGCCAGGACGTACGGTGACCGAGGTCTCACGCCTCTTCTGGGGCGTGAGGAAGTCGGTCTCCTCCTCCAGGAAGCGGGGCGGGGAGGTCTTGCCGATGAGCACGTCTCCGCCGGTGATGGCCGCCTCCGGGTAGATGAGACCGTCCTCGCCCAGCGAGGCGTAGGACATGTCGGTGCGCGCACCGCGCACGTCCGGGGACGGAATCTCGAAGTGGTCCTC
>CAYXFQ010000039.1:0-9314 GCA_964464345.1 uncultured Methanomassiliicoccales archaeon
CCCCTCCCTGAAGGCCAATGCCATGTACCAGGGAGTCTACCCCCTGAGCACCGCCATCGCCCGCCCGCTCATCGTCAAGAAGCTGGTGGAGATCGCCAAGCAGGAGGGCGCCAAGTACATCGCCCACGGCTGCACCGGCAAGGGCAACGACCAGGTGCGCTTCGATGTCGGCATCAACACCCTCGACCCTGATCTCGAAATCATCGCCCCCTTGAGGGAGTGGGTCATGACCCGCGAGGAGGAAATCGAGTACGCCCGCCAGAAGGACATCCCCATCACCGTGAAGAAGGAGAGCCCCTTCTCCACCGACGAGAACCTCTGGGGACGGAGCTGCGAGTGCGGCATCCTCGAGGACCCCTGGGAGGAGCCTCCGGAGGACGCCTACGAGCGGTCCGTCTCCCCGCAGGACGCCCCGGACGAGCCGGAGTACGTGGAGATCGACTTCGTCGACGGCCTGCCGGTCGCCCTGAACGGCAAGAAGATGGCCGGCGTCGCCCTGATCAAGGAGCTCCACGACACCGCCTGCCGCCACGGCGTCGGTCGCATCGACCACGTCGAGGACCGCCTGGTCGGCATCAAGAGCCGTGAGATCTACGAGTGCCCGGCCGCAACCGTCCTCATCTCTGCTCACAGGAGCCTGGAGTTCCTCACCCTTCCCAAGGACCTGCTGGCCTTCAAGGCTCAGGTGGAGAGGCGCTTCTCGGAGCTCGCCTACGACGGCCTCTGGTTCGGCCTGCTCATGGACTCCCTCATGGCCTTCATCGACGAGAGTCAGAAGAACGTCACCGGCACCATCCGGCTCCGCCTCTACAAGGGCAGCGCCGTCGTGGTCGGGCGCAAGTCCCCCTTCTCGATGTACGACGAGGGGCTGTCCACCTACGCCGAGGGCGACTCCTTCGACCATCAGTCCGCCCTGGGCTTCATCTACTGCTGGGGCCTGCCCAACCGCACCGCGTCCCGGGCGCACAAGAGGGACTGAGCCATGGAGCCCGAGTCCCTCTGGTCCGGCCGCTTCGAGGGCGGGATGGATGCGTCCACCCTGGACTTCACATCCTCCCTCGACGTGGACGCCCGCATGGCCTACTACGACATCATGGGCTCCCTGGCCCACGCCAGGATGCTCGGCGAGACCGGCATACTGCCGGCCGCGGACGTCGAGGCCATCTGCAAGGGCCTGCTGGACATACTGAGGGACTTGGAGGAAGGTCGGCTGCAGCTGGATGAGAGCCTGGAGGACATCCACACCAACGTGGAGTTCCAGCTCACCGAGGCCATCGGCCCCGCCGGCGGCCGCCTCCACACCGGGCGCAGCCGCAACGACCAGGTGGCCACCGACTTCCGCATGTACCTGCGGGACGCCGTCCTGGGGGCCATGCGCTCCCTGGAGGTGCTGCAGAGGGCGCTGATCGACAAGGCCGAGAGCCATCTGGACACCCTGATGCCGGGCTTCACCCACATGCAGCACGCCCAGCCGGTGACCTTGGCCCATCACCTGATGGCCCACTGCTTCCGGCTGCAGAGGGACTCCGACCGCTTCCTGGACGCCTACCGGCGCCTGAACGTCTGCCCCCTGGGCTCCGCCGCCCTGGCCGGCACGACCCATCCCATCGACCGCCAGCGCAGCGCCAAGCTGCTGGGCTTCTCCCGGCCCTGCGAGAACTCCATGGACGGGGTCTCCGACCGGGACTTCGCCCTGGAGGTCGCATTCTGCGCCTCCACCACCGCCATGCATCTCTCCTCCCTGGCAGAGGAGCTGATATTCTGGTCAGGGCCGGAGTTCGGCTTCGTGGAGATGGATGACGCCTACTCCACAGGCTCGTCCATAATGCCCCAGAAGAAGAATCCCGACATCGCGGAGCTCATACGCGGGCGCTGCGCCAAGGTCAGCTCCGGGCTCTTCAACCTGATGATGCTCATGAAGGGGCTGCCCATGGCCTACAACCGGGACATGCAGGAGGACAAGGAGCCGGTGATGGATGCCATGGAGACCCTGATCCCTGCCCTGGACATCTGCGCCCCCATGCTCGCCAGCATGAAGGTGAAGGAGGAGCGCATGGCCTCGGTCACCGAGGAGGGATTCATCAACGCCACCGACATGGCCGACTACCTGGTGCTCAAGGGCGTCCCCTTCCGGGAGGCCCACGCCATCGTCGGCCAGGCCGTCCGATTCTGCATCGCTCGCGACATCCGCCTCGAGGACATGAGCCTGGAGGAGATGCAGGAGATGTCCCCGCTGATAGACTCCGACATATTCCAGATCATACCGGTGCGCCGCTGCGTGGAGCGACGCTCCTCGCTGGGCGGCCCCGCCCGCGAGGCGGTGGAGAGCCAGATGCTGGAGGCTCTCGCGCAGATGACCCGCCGCCGCGGTCAGATCGACCTGGAGGCGGAGAAGCTGCGGGAGGCCATGGAGGCCCTCCGCGCGCTCTGAGAAGAAATGACTTACTTGAGGCCGACCAGCTCGTCGGCGCTCATCTCGTGATCGACGCCGGCGCTGGAGAGCATGGCGCTGATCTTCTCACCCAGGCGGGTGACGTCCCCTCCCTTGACCACGGTGCGGATGTAGAATCCCTTGCGGTCCAGCGGGAAGACCATGCGGACCTTGCCCCGGCGGTTGAAACCCTCCGGCTTGCGGTTCTGCTCCAGGTCCCGCATGTTGAGCTCGATGAACATCTCCAGCAACTCCTCATCCTCCGGCACCTGCTCCGTCTGGGTGAGGAAGTAGTTGAGTATGTCCGGGAAAACCGGGGCCATGTCCTTGTAATCAGTCTGGCCCTCGAAGGTGAAATGGATGCTGCTGGCCTTCATCACCCTGTTCGAAGCCGAGGAAGGTATATAACATTGATGCCGCGGCCAGGATGCAACGTTAATTAGTCCTTTTGACATTAAGGGGACAATGGCGACAGCCCTCAGCATTGCCGGGTCAGACTCCATCGGCGGGGCAGGAATCCAGGCGGACATCAAGGCCATGACCTCTCTCGGGGTGCATGCGACCACCGTGATAACCGCCGTGACTGCCCAGAACACCTGCGAGGTGGCCGGCATCCATCCCCTGCCAGCGTCCTTCATCGAGGCGCAGCTCATCGCTGTGCTGGAGGATGCCGAGGTCAAGGCTGCCAAGACCGGCATGCTCTACAGCGCCGCGGCGGTTGATGCCGTGGCCAAGCTCTGGCCGACGGAGATTCCCCTTGTCGTCGACCCCGTGCTGGTGGCCGGCGTCGGGGACCGCCTGCACGGCGAGGACCTGGTGGACTCCATCAAGAGGCGATTGTTCCCTCTTGCGACCGTGATCACCCCCAACCGCAGCGAGGCGGGCGAGCTGAGCGGGATCGAGGTGCGGGACGAGGAATCCGCCCTCCGCGCCTGCGAGGTCATCGGCGCCGCTGGGGCGGCGGTCTTGCTCAAGGGGGGCCACATGGACGAGGTGGAGGGCCTTCCCGCTGGCGGAGAGGCCAGGGTCGTCGACTTCTACTACCGCGACGGGGAGCACCGGACCATCGAGTATCCTCGCCTGCAGAGGGCGGGGCACGGCGGAGGCTGCACCTTGGCAGCCTTCATCGCCTCCCATCTGGCCCTCGGCCACGATCTCGATGCTGCGGTCTATCGCTCCCGTCGCCTCATACAGCGCTCCATCGCCAGCATGTTCTCCGTTGGAACGGGTGAGAAGCTGGTTGAGCCCCAGGCTCCCGCCCACGCTCGCCAGGAGGAGCTGGAGGCCTATCTGGCCCTGGAGCATGCCTGGGGCGCGACCCCGGACTCCCTGCGAGAGAGGGCGAGGTCCATACACCTCCTTCAGACTCATCACAGCCGGCAGGATGACTGCCGCTACGACAGCTGGGCGATGACCTTGCGCGATGACGAGTGGGTCCGCAGCGAGGGCGTGATTCCCACAGGATTGAACGACAACCTGTCCTCCGAGACCGGGGGCCGCGTGCTGCTGCGGCTGCGGGATGCCGTGGACGTCAGCAGCCTGCCGATCGACATCCTCCCCCTGGAGGTCAGCGACGGCCAGACGACGCAGATCATGAGCTGCGCCGAGAACGCCCCTGAGGCCCTGCGCCTCCTCCTCGAGATGTGGTGCCCGCCATGAGGATCGCCATGATGACCGACAGCTACCTCCCCACACGCGATGGGGTGGTCAGCTCCGTCATACTCACCAAGGAGGTGCTGGAGTCCCGTGGCCACGAGGTCTTCATCATCGCCCCCGACCCCGGCGATGAGTCGCTGCGGGAGGAGGGCGTCACCTACTTCCGCTCCCGCCGCTTCAAGAGCTATCCGGGATACTTCGTGCCCCTCTACCCGTCCGACAAGGTCGCCCGGGTCAAGGCCCTGGACGTCGACATAATCCACTGTCACGGCATCGCCACCATGGCCATCCGCGCCCTGATGCTGGGAAGGCATCTGGGTCTGCCGGTGGTCACCACCTTCCACACCATGGTCACCGAGGCCATGGAGTTCTACTCCCCGATACGGATGAATCGGGACATCTCCGACCGCCTGTCCTGGAAATACCTGCGCTCGCTGCTGCAGCGCTCCGACCATGTCATCGCTCCCACGCACTCCATATGCGAGGAGCTGCGGAAGCATGCCCCGAGCATGAGAGGCATATCGGTCATCCCCACCGGCGTGGACCTGGAGCGCTTCCGGCCCGACCTGGACGGGAGCCATCTACGCGAGAGACATGGCCTCGACGGCAAGAGGGCCGTCCTGCACGTGGGACGAGTCTCCTTCGAGAAGAACATCGACACCGTGGTGGAGGCCATGGCCCACCTGCCGGAGGATGTCGTCCTCCTGGTGGTCGGCAGCGGCCCCGCCGCGGATCACCTGAGCAGGCTGGCAGAGGACCTGGGCGTCGCGGAGAGGGTGGTCTTCACCGGCTTCGTGCCTGACGACGAGCTCCCGCTCTACTACGCCGCCGCCGACGCCTTCGTGCTGGCATCCAAGTTCGAGACCCAGGGCCTGGTCGCCCTGGAGGCGATGGCCACTGGCCTGCCGGTGGCCGCCATACGCTACCGCGCCCTGGTGGACGTGGTCCAGGACGGCGTCTCCGGCATACTCTTCGACGACGGCCCGGAGTCCTGCGCCAAGGCGCTGCAGGCCTGCCTGGACGCCGGCGAGACCATGCGGCAGAGCGCCCGCGAGAGAGCCTCGGAGTTCTCCATGGACATGAGCGCCACCCTGCTGGAGGATGCCTACCAGCAAGCCATCGAAGTCAAGAGGCAGCGGATGGGAGCGAGCAGATGATAGACATCGGCGCCATCGTCATGGACATCTTCGGCCCCTACGGTGGCGGCGGGCTGCTTCTCTGCGTCTTCATAATCTTCGTCATCGACGCGCTCATCTTCCCCACCCTCCCCGAATTGTTCACAGTCATCGCCTTCATGTACGACCCGTCAATCACCTGGGCGGCGGCCATACTCGGCGTCATGGTGATCGGGGAGCTGGCGGGGATGACCTCGCTCTACCTGGTGGTGGAGCACATCAAGGTTCCCAAGAGGGTGCAGGTGCTCGCCACACGTTACGTAGACTTCCTCCTCCTGGGGGATGAGAGATTGCTCCTGGTGAACCGCGTGGCGCCGATGGTCCCCTTCTGCGGGGCCTTCGTCAGCCTCATCGACGGCTGGTGCTACCGGAGGGCCCTGTACTACCTGATCATCGGGGCCCTGTTCAAGTACGGCCTCATACTGGCCATGAGCGGCTTCTTCTACCGCTACTTCAGCGGCCCGGAGAGCCAGACCTTCACCCTGCTCTTCGTCTTCGCCATCATCATATTGAGCTTCGTCTATAGCATGTACCGGAAGAGGCGCATGACTGAAGCGGGGGAAGAGCCATGAAGATCGTCCACGTCAACCCTTTCTTCTACCCCTATCGGGGCGGGATCGAGCATCGCATGCACCACATCTGCAAGATACTGGCAGAGGACCATGACGTCAGCATCGTCACCGCCCAGCTCCCCGGGACGGAGCGGAGGGAGGAGATGGACGGCTACGAGGTCATTCGCCTGCCCTCCACCTTCATCGGCTCCTACAATCCCCAGTACGTGATATCCGCGAGGATCCTGGAGACCTTGGAGGCTCTTAGCCCCGACGTGGTGGAGTTCCACTACCGCTGGGCGCCGTCCTACACCCGGGAGCTGATGCGCTACCAGGGGCCAAAGGTCTTCACCTGGCACAACACCTACGGCGAGGGGGCCGGGCTCTCCCAGCAGATACCTTCCCATGTCAACGACTTCTTCTTCCTGCCCAAGCTGAAGGGCTTCCAGTCGGTGACCTGCGTCAGCGACTTCGTCATGCGCGACCTCGTCGCGAGGGGCGCCGACCCGGAGCAGCTGGTCTCCATACCCAACAGCCACCAGCTCCTCTTCCCGGAGGAGGTTCCCGAGGAGGATGACGGCTTCCTGCTCTACGTGGGCCGCCTGGTGCGCACCAAGGGCTTGGACTACCTGCTGAGGGCCATGGTCGACATTGACCGCGAGCTGATCATCTGCGGCAAGGGGCCGGAGATGGAGAGGCTGATATCACTTTCTAAAAAATTGGGCGTCGACGACCGGGTGGAGTTCCCGGGCTACGTCAGCGACGAGCGGCGCGGCGAGCTGCTGAGCAGCTGCGGAGCCTACGTCATGCCCTCGATCTACGAGTCCTTCGGGCTCGCCGCCGCCGAGGCCATGGTCCACGGCAAGGCGGTCATCTACGGCGACGTGGGCGGGCTGCCGGAAGTGGTCAGGGACGCCGGCATCCCGGTGCCCCCCCAGAGCAGCGCCGCGCTGGTGGAGGCCATAGAGGGCCTCTTCCAGGACGATGAGCGCCGCAGGGAGATGGGGCGCAAGGGCCGCAAATACGCCAAGGAGTACTCCTGGGAGAAGGCGGCCGAGATGACGCTGGAGCAGTATCGCTCCCTCATCTAGCTGAGGATACTCACCAGGGTTATCTCGAAGGACAGGGTCTGTCCGACAACCTCGCGGCTGCGCTTGACGCTGAACTTGTTATCGTCCTCGTCCACGGACAGCAGGTAGAACGTGCCGTCGGCATCCTTGCCGCGGACCTTGTTGACCTGCCCGCTGTTGAGGAGGTTCTCGAACTCGATCTCACCGCCAGCCAGGGAGGTCACCTTGACCTGCCAGCCGTAGGAGTCGTCGCCGTCGACAGTGAAGATGCTGTAGACGTCGCCCAGCTTAGCAATGTGATGCAGGGTGACATCGCCATCCTTCACCTCGACGACATTAGACATCCAGCCGTACTGGGGATGAGTAAGTGCGATGCCGAAAGCAGGCTCCTCGCCGAAGAGTTCCTCGTAGTCCTCAACGCTCATGACCTCGTGCCCGGAAACAGTCTGAACGAGCTCGAACTCGCTGATCTCGTCCTCCGGCACCACGCCGTAGGCCTCCTCAGCGGTTAGGGTGACCACCGTGCTCTCGCCCTCCATCAGGCCGATGATGGCGTCCTCGAAGCCGGCGAGCATCTGCCGCTGGCCGATGTGGACCGAGAGAGGCCTGTACTCATGGGGAGCACGCATGTTGAAGTCGAGCGACTTGGGTCGGGAGGAGTCCTCCGCAACCTCCAGTATGCTGGTGTCGAAGACGCGCCCGTCGAGGAAGGTTCCCACATAGTCGACTTCGACCCTGGAGCCCTTCTTGGCGATGGGGTCCATGTCGTCATCGGCCCCTATCTCCCCCGCGATCGCGATGCCGGCAACAATGAGCAGGCAGACCACCAGCAAGACCCCGCCGGCGGCTATCATGCCGTCGACACCAGCGCGATCTTTTCTTATTCTCGTCTTCAAAGCCATGGTAGGAACATCAGTCAAATGGAGGAACTCTATAAAGTCTTTTCACATGCGGGAGCATCAAGGCGTAAGCTGATTCTCAAATATCACCGGCTTGAGCGGGGATGCCGCAGGGGCCTGGAAATCCATCAGGCCCCGAAGTCGAACACTATGGTGGCAAGCTTCTTTCCCTTGTAATGGAATGAGATATCGGCTGGGAAGTTGACTGCGGGGAAATCGCTTGGTGCCAAGGCCTTAGGGATGGTATGGAACGTCGAGCCAAACCATATCGTGTTCGAGTCCCAGTATCCGTCAACGGGCCAATATTTGTTGCCCTGGAAGACAAAAACCTCAACATCGTCCACATCCATGGGGACGGAGGCGTAGGTCACTCTCCCCACCCATCCATCTTGAGAGGTGTAGATTGCCTCTGCGTTGAGGACAGGCTCGGGCTCAGCGGACATCTCCATCACCATGACCATCAGTATGGCAGCGAGCACCACGGTGATGGCCACCATGAGTATGGTGGCTATGACGGGGGAGACGCCCTCCCGGTCGACTTTGGATTTCCAGTGCTTCCTCATCTCATGTCCTCTCTGAACGCCTGTCGGGGAGACTCTTGGGGGGAATATATAATGGCTATCCGCCCACGCGGAGCCCTTTCCACGGGATGACGCTCGTGCTTGGATCGAATCCCATAATCGCCCAAGCCATCGAGAATCAATTAATAGAGAGGAGCCGCTTCAGGGCATGTTCCCATGAGAGCACTTTACATTCACGCGGATCACATGGAGTTCGAGGCCAAGCGGAAGACCCCGGTGGCCGAGGACATCCCTGACGCCATGCACGCAGGGCGCATGGAAGAGGTCCTGGTGGCGTTCATAGCCGTGGAGAGCGGCGACGAGGAGCGCCTGGACCTGGTGGTGGCCGAGGCCGCCGCCGACATCCTGGAGACTTACGAGCAGGTGGACGCCGAGCGCATCATGCTCTATCCCTACGCTCACCTCAGCAACGACCTCTCCAGCCCCGCCGCCGGCACCAAGGCCCTCAAGGCCCTGGAGTCCGCCGTCGCCGCCGCTGGAGTCGAGGTCACGAGAGCGCCCTTCGGCTGGTACAAGGCCTTCAGCATCCGCTGCAAGGGCCACCCCCTGTCCGAGCTGTCCCGCGACTTCCGCGGCAGCGTCGCCAAGGAGGAGCCCCAGGGCGAGGAGAGCTTCCTCATCCTCACTCCGGAGGGAGAGGAGTTCGACGTGGAGGACTTCAAGGGAGGCAGCGCCTGCTTCCGGGAGATGCTGGACAAAGAGGCCCTGAAGAAGGATGCCGAGCCGCTGAAGGGCGAGCCGGAGTACCTGCGCCTCTGCCGCAAGTTCGGCATCCAGTGGGAGCCCATGTCCGATGTGGGGCACATGCGCTTCAACCCCCACGCCGCGCTGATGTTCGACCTGGTGGCCGACTACTCCACCGACATCGTGAACTCCATGGACCTGCCGGTCTACATGGTGAAGGGAACCAACATGTTCTCTTTGGACGAGCCTCCTGTGAAGGAGCATGCG
>CAYXFQ010000040.1:0-9306 GCA_964464345.1 uncultured Methanomassiliicoccales archaeon
TGGTGCTGGACGTGGAGGGACTCTTGGAGGAGATGGACTCCCTGGAGCAGTCCGGCCGCTCGATCGAGGGGCTGCGCATCTCCGACCGCGCTCACGTGCTTCTCAACTATCACCGCAAGCTGGACGGCGCCGAGGAGATCTACCGAGGCGACAGCACCGTCGGCACCACCAAGCGGGGCATCGGGCCCTGCTACCAGGACAAGATCGGCCGCTACGGCTTCCGGGTCTGCGACCTTCTCGAGAAGGACACCCTGGAGGAGAAGGCCGCCTTCCTGCTTCCTTTCAAGAAAGACATCATGGAGCTCATGGGCACCACCTGCGAGTGCACCGAGGAGATGCTCGTCGACCGGCTCTACGGCTGGGGCAAGCGCCTCGAGAAGCACATCTGCGACTGCTCCGTCCTGGTCACCGAGGCCATCGACAGCGACAAGAAGGTCCTCTTCGAGGGTGCCCAGGGAGTCATGCTCGACATCGACCACGGCACCTACCCCTACGTCACCTCATCCAACACCGTCGCCGGCGGCATCTGCAACGGCGCCGGCGTGTCCCCCAACCGCGTGGGGCAGGTCATCGGCTGCCTGAAGGCCTACACCACCCGTGTGGGCGACGGCCCCATGCCCAGCGAGCTCTTCGGCGAGCTGGGTGAGGAGCTCATGATGAAGGGCGGCGAGTTCGGGACCACCACCGGCCGCGGCCGCCGCTGCGGCTGGCTGGACCTCGTGGTCGCCAAGCACTCGGTGCGCCTGAGCGGGATCAGCTCCCTGGCAGTCACCAAGCTGGACGTCCTCAGCGACATGGACGATCTGAAGGTCTGCATCGGCTACGAGATCGACGGCGAGACGGTCACCGACTTCCCCGCCTCCCTCAAGCGCCTGGCCCGCGCCAAGCCCATCTACCTCGACATGCCCACCTGGAAGGGTTGGGAGGACTCCGAGGCCATGGCCGCCGCCGGCTACGACGCTCTGCCGGAGGAGCTCCGCTCCTACGTCGAGTATATAGAGGATTATCTCCAGGTCCCGGTGGACATCGTCAGCATCGGCAAGCGCCGGAGCGAGACCATAGACCGCCGCAACGGAAACTGGTGGAACTAGTCCAGCGACGCCCGGCGGAACTCGTGTTCCCGCCCCAATGGCATCGTGGCGTCGATGCCCACCTTCCAGGTGGTGACGTCCCTGCTGGGATCCAGGGAGGAGCCTGCGGCTCCCTCCACCCTCAGCATGCGGTCGCCCTGGAAGCGGGTGGCCACCGCCCACTCCACCATCCGGTCATCGAAGATGTCGATGTCCTCGTCAACGATGATGACCTGCTTCAGAGAGGGATGGCCGGTGAAGGCGGCCATGATGGCGTTGACGCCGTCCCCCTCCTTGTTCTTGGTGATTGAGACCACTCCGTGCAGCCAGCAGGCCCCGCCCTCGGTCAGCCTCACGGCGTGGGTGCGGGGCACGGCCTGGCGCACGGTCTTGAGCATTATCGGCTCCCGCGGCATGCCCATGAGCAGGTAGTGCTCATAGCCGCCGGGAAGCAGCAGATGGAAGACCGGGTCGCGCCGGGTCCACATCTTCTCTATCACGATCACCGGCTCCTGGCGGACGCCGTCGTAGGTGTTGGTGATATCCACGAAGGGCCCCTCCTCCGCGGTGTCGAATGTGAGCTTGCCCTCGAAGACGTACTCCGCCTCGGCGGGCACCAGCAGGCCGTTGTCGGTTCTTCCTAGGGCCAGCGGCTCGCTGCCGGCGGAGATCCTGATGGCGCTGGCGACCTCCAGCTCATCCACGCCGAAGTCCAGGGACGTGGCCGCGGCCAGCAGGACGGCGGGACAGAGGCCGACGCAGATGGCGATGTCGAGCTCCTTGCCGGCCTCCTTCGCCATCTGGTACATGGTGTAGAGGTGCCTGGGAACCAGCCTGACCACCAGGCGGTTGCCGTCCATCACCCGCATGCGGTGGAAGGACATGTTGCGGCGGCCCTCGAACTCGCTGATGATGACCCCGGCGGTGATGTATCGCCCACCGTCGTCCGGGAAGTATTTGGGAATGGGAAGGGAGAGGAGGTCCACCTCATCGCTGAGAACCTCGCGGAAGGCGGGCTTCTCGTCCAGCACCGTCGGACGGGGGTTGGATATGGCCTCGTCCAGATGAAGGGCGATCTTCTCCGCCTGGGTGCCCAAGGCATTGGCCATCTTTTCCCGCGTGGAGAAGAGGTTGCCCACCGCCTCCCGGCCGTTGATGTTGCGGAAGTGGACGGTGGCGTCCTGGTCCCGCTGCAGAATGCGGGTGATCTCGCAGGAGTCGAGGTCCAGATCGGAGTCCTGGACCTGCAGGCCGTCCATCATGGACATGTGGGCTCGAACAGACATGGCTCCTGGAACTCCATATGCCTATAATAATTATGAGCCGGCCGGCCTTCCGGACACGGCCTTGCTGGCAACTGGGCCAGTCATACTACTCCATGGGAGCCTTTGCTTACCAAGCGACAGTCGTCGCCGAGGCAGGCTCTGAGATACCGGACGGGCTACTTCAGCACCCTCCTGATCACTAGGAAAGCTATGACTCCCAACACCCCTATTATAACGACAGCCGAGAGCAGGAGGATGAGGTCGTCATATCCCCCATCGGAGGGTGCCGAAATTGCCTGAGTGCTCGCTCCCGCCCAGATGGACGAGAATCCCTGAGCGCCCTCGGTGTAGTAGATGGTGATGCCGGTCTGGTCAGAGAGGTCTCCATCCACAGTGGGGGCGTCGCCTTCGAAGTGGACGGAGTTCAGGGCGGTGCAGCCGTCGAGGACACCAGCGCCTATGGAGGTGACGCTGGCGGGCATGGTGACGGAGACGATGTCGCCGTTGCCGGCGAAGGCGCCGTCCCCAATCGCCCCCACGATGCTGTCACCCAGAGTCTCGGGGATGATGACGTCGCCTCCGGTTCCGGTATAGCCAGTTATGATGGCAGGCCCATCCCCGTAGTCGCCAGTCAGAGTGTACTGGAAGGTCCCATCATCAAAGTCGGCCGAGACCACGATGGAGGTCTGCTCCGAGATGTACTTGCCGTCGGAATCAACTGCCCTGACCTCTATGACGTGGCTTCCCACCTTGGGAATGAGCTCCCAGGAGCGGTGGTAGCCGTACAGCTCTGCGACCTCATCGCCGTCGAGGAGGATCACGAAGCGGGAGACGATTTCGGCGCCCTGGATGCAGTCCCAAGCTACAGTGACGTTGCCGGGGCGCAATGTGGCGCCATCAGAGGGGTAGTCGATCTCGAGGCTGCGGGCGAGGTCCACCTCTATGGAGGTGGCCTCACTGATTCCGTTGATGTTCTCAGCCCGGACGGACAGCTGATGGACGTCAACGCCCAGGTCAATGCGGTAGGAGAGTTCGGACAAGACCGCAACCTGATCGCCGTCCACGTAGACCCGATACTGGAAGGGGTCGAAGCCGCCGTTGAAATCCGGCTTGCTCCAGCTCAGGACCACACCGTCATAGAGGAGCAAGGCAGTCAAGCCCTTCGGGGCGTCAGGGACCCCGATCATGGCACATTGGACGCCTGCCCATGTTTCCCTGTGGGGGAATCCTTCACTGCCGTCATACCACCATGCCCTGAGCTCGGCGTTGTTGGACAGAAAGTCTTCATCCACGTCCGGGAGCGTCTCCCAGGAAGTAGACGTCAGTGAGCAGGGAGCAGTTGGAGAAGGCTCCTTCCCCTATGTCAATGACAGTGGCGGGGATTGTGACGTTGATTATGGTGTTGCTATTGAAGAAGGCGCCTTCGCCAATCGCCACCACAGTCTTTTCCCCTAGAGTATAGGGAATGACGACATATCCTACGGTTCCGATGTAGCCGGTGACGGTGGCTGGACCGTCCCCGTAGTCACCAGAGAGGGTGTACTCGAATTCCCCGTCGTCATAGTCGGCAGAGACATAGAAGGAATTCTGAACCGAGATGCTGTTGTCATCAGCATCGACGGCCTGGAGCTCGATGAGGTAGCTTCCCACCTTGAGAGTGAACTTGTGGGAGCGGGCGTCTGCGTCGAGCTGCACGTGATTGTCATCATTGAGGGTGATGAAGAAGTGGCTGACGATGTCGGCGTATTCGAGGTATTCCCACTCGACGTTGGTGATGCCAGGGCGAAGCGAATCACTGGCAGAGGGGCTAGTGAAGTAGATGGCCCAGCCGAGGTCGAGAGACTCGGTAGCTGGCTCACCTGGCCCGAACCTGTTGTTGGCCCGAACGGAGATCTCGTACGCACCAACCTCCAGGGCGAGATTGTAGGAGAGATCGGACACGACACCAACCTCCGTGCCGTCCACGTAAATGCTGTACTCGATGGTGTCGGACTCGACACTGTTTCCAGGGGCACCCCAACTCAATTCCACGCCGTCATAGAAGGGCGTAAGGGTGAGATCCTGCGGGGCGCTGTAAACCTCAGCCTCCTCGCAATCTGCGCCCATCCACTCTGGAGTGGTGAAACCCTGTGCCCCAGGGAGGAACCAGGCCGTGAAGCCAGGGTCATTCGACAATGTACCACTGTCGACAGTTGGCGCATTGCCTAGGAATATGACGTCTCTGAGGTTGGGAGTATACCAAAAGACGTCAGCACCCATGGAGATTACACTTGCAGGGATGATGATGGATTCCAGGTAGATGCATTCCTCGAAGGCGCGCTCCCCGATGGTGGTGACGCTGTCGGGGATGATGATAGACTCCAAGTCCACAGCCGCAAATGCGATGTCCTCGATGGTGGTGACGCTGTCGGGGATGATGATAGACTCCAAGGACGTGCACCAGCCGAAGGCACCGTATCCAATGGCCGCGACGCCATCAGGCACTACGTAGCTCTCATCCTCGAGGCCAGCTGGATATTGTACCAAGATGCTCCCATCTATGCTGAAGAGTACCCCCTTGACGCCCTTGTAGTTGAGATTGGAAGGCGCGACATTGATGGACACGAGGGATTCGCAGGCAAGGAATGGGGCACCCTCGATGTCGGTGACGCTCGCAGGGATGTTGACGACCTCTAGGGAATCGCAGAAAAGAAAGGCCTCTTTACCTATGGTCTCGACTCCCTCGGAGATTGTGACTGAATTCAAGGAACTACACTGGTAGAAAGCGTTGTTCCCTATGACAGGGACGCTGCTGGGGATGCTGATGGATTCCAATTTTTCGCATCCGTAGAAGGCTTTGCTCCCCATGTTGGTGACGCTGCTGGGGATGCTGATGCCTGTCAGGGCCTCGCATCCATAGAAGGCCTCCTCACCAATAATTTCGACTCCCTCGGAGATTGTGACTGACGTCAGCTTTATACAGCCGTGGAAGACGCTGTTCCCCATGTATGTGACGCTACCAAGTATGCTGACTGATTTCAGCCCCTCGCATCCCCGGAAGGCGTTGTTCCCTATGTGAGTGACGCTACTAGGTATGATAACGGATTCCAATAATCTGAAACCCTTGAAGGCCTCGGCTCCGATGCCTGTGACAGGCTTGCCGTTAATCTCGTCCGGTATCACCACGTTTCCACTGTGGGACCTTGCGTGATCCACACCTCGCTGCCGTAGACCTCGTATTCGAAGTCACCATACGTCTCGGCTTCTACCGGGTTGGCGATGATTATGGCAGAAGATAGTAAGAGGAGCGCGAAGAGGGCGCAGAAGGCAGTGGTCGTGACTTTTCTCGGCATAACATAATCCCCAGAACGTCCTTTTAAAAACGATTTATTGGATATATTATGACTATTATGGACTTCGATGAATATCGCCAATGAATAGTGAAATCTTCTCCTCTTTTCCACCAGGGTGACAAGCGGTCGAATCGATATCCCTGATCACACGATCTTGTGGCAGGGGCTTGAAAAATGATGTACCAGCATCACTCGGAAAAAACTGTGACGGGAAGCAACGTCCACTAACAACCAGAACACAAGCCACAGCGCCCTGCTCAAAAGTATTATAGCAATCCACTCTTTCGTCAGAATGATGTCAGAGGATCACCTGGAGAGTGTCATAAGAACATACGCCCTGCAGAACGCGGTATTCTTCAAGGGGAAGGCCAACCCCAAGGCGGTGGGAGGCAAGGTCCTGGGCGAGTGCCCGGAGCTCCGGCCCCGCTCCGCCGAGGTTCTTGAAGCACTCGGCCCCATCGTGGAAGAGGTGAACTCCATGTCCCCGGAGGCTCAGAAGAAGGCCCTGGAGGAGATCGACCCGAGTCTCATGGTGAGGGAGAGGCAGGAGCACCGCCAGGGCCTGCCGGACCTGGAGGGCGCTGACAAGCCGGTCATGCGCATCGCCCCCGGGCCATCCGGTCCGCTGCATCTCGGCCACTCCCGCGTGGCGATCCTCAATGACGAGTACGTGAAGCGCTACAAGGGCACCCTCATCAACCGCCTGGAGGACACCAACCCCGAGCGCATAGACCCTGAGGCCTACGACATGATAGTCGAGGACCTGGACTGGCTCGGCGTCAAGGTCCACCAGACCCTCTACCAGAGCGACCGCTTCGAGCATTACTATGACGTGACTCGGCAGCTGGTGGAGATGGGCAAGGCCTTCGTCTGCCTCTGCCCCGGCGACGAGCTGCGGGACCTGCGGGCCGCCAAGAGGGCCTGCCCCTGCCGCGACCTGGCGCCGGAGGAGGCCTTGGAGCGCCTGGACCGCATGCTCGGCGGCGGTTATGGCGAGGGCGAGGCAGTGGCAGTCATCAAGACTGACGTGGCTCACCCCAACCCCGCCCTGCGGGACTTCATCGCCCTGCGCATCGTCGACGCTCCCCATCCCCGCAGCGGGGACCGCTGGAACGTCTATCCCATGATGAACCTCTCCGTGGCGGTGGACGACCACCTGATGGGCATGACCCATGTCATCCGCGGGAAGGATCACCTCAACAACACCCACCGCCAAGAGTACATCTACGATTACATGGGCTGGGAGAAGCCGCGCTTCTACCACTATGGCATGGTCAACATCGCCGACACCGTCCTCAAGACCTCCCTGATCCGGGAGAGCATCGCCGCCGGTGAGTACCGCGACTGGGACGACGTCCGCACCGGAACCCTCCGCGCCATGAAGAGGCGGGGGATACGCCCGGAAGCCATACGGCGCTACTGGGTGGAGGGCGGCATCAAGTCGGTGGACATGCAGTTCTCCTGGGAGAACCTCTACTCCATGAACCGGGACCTGATCGACGACAGCGCCAACCGCTACTTCTTCGTCGAGGACCCGCAGGAGCTGCGCTTCCACGGCATCGAGTCCCTGGAGGCCCAGGCTCCCCTGCACCCGGACCACCCCGAGCGGGGAGTCCGTAAGATTCAAATCAAAGAGAACGGCAAGGTCTACGTCACCCCCACCGACCGCCAGCGCCTGGAGTCGGAGGGCATGCTCCGTCTCAAGGACCTTTGCAACGTCAGCTGGGAGGACGGCGCCCGCTACGCCGGGGACGACCTCTCGGTCATCCGCGACGGCGTCGGCGTGGTGCAGTGGGTCAGCGAGGACTCCGTGCCTCTGACTCTGCTCATGCCGAGCGGGGAGACCCTCCGCGGCCTGGCGGAGAGCGCTCTGCTGCGGGAGAAGGAGGAGATGGTGCAGCTGGAGCGCGTCGGCTTCGTGCGAGTCTCAAGGGAAAAGAAAGGGGAAGAGGTTTCGGCGATCTTCGCCCACCGCTAGATTATTCCCAGCAGGAAGTTGAAGAAGGCCCCCACTCCGAAGGCCAGGCCGATGGACCCCGCGCTCAGCAGCAGGGTGTCCTTGAGCCCGAACTCCTTCCAGAGCACCACCATCGTGGCCAGGCAGGGCATGTAGATCGCCATGACCAGGCCGAAGACGAAGAACTGCTCGGGCGTGAAGTAGAGCGCCAGGTCGCCAGGGGAAGTCACTGCGAAGAGGGTGAGCAGCATTCCCATGGCCATCTCCTTCCTCATGATGCCCACGATGAAGGCGACGATGGTTATCGCCGGGAGCCCCAGTAGGCCGACGGTGAGGAAGGTCATCGGGTCGACGACGAACCTCAGCAGGTCATAGCCCATGAGCACCTCCATCACCACGCTGCCGATGAACATCAGCGGGAAGGCGATGAAGAAGAACTCCTTGGTGCGGGCCCAGGTCTTGGTGCCCACGTTCTTCAAGGTGGGCACCGCGAGCTCCGGCAGCTCCATAGCCAGGTAGGTGGGCTCGTAGCGCATGAAGCGATCCATGACCTTGCCGAGTATCAGCAGGAGAGCCAGCAGGATCAGGAAGGTCAGCGCGGCGTAGGCCATGCCTGCGAAGCGTCCGGTGATTCCCAATATGATGGCCAGCTGTGCCGAGCAGGGGACGCACATGACGATGAGCGTCGCCAGTATCAGCCTCTCCCTCCTGGTCCCGGCGGTGCGGGTGGACAGGATGGCGGGGACGGCGCAGCCGATTCCGGTCATCATGGGTATGAGCGCCCGGCCGTGCAGGCCGAAGCGGTGCATGACGCTGTCGAGCAGGACCACTGCGCGCGGCAGGTAGCCGGTGTCCTCCAGTATGCCCATGATGAAGTAGAAGACTATGATGTAGGGCACCACGATGGTCAGGATGGCCAGTATGCTCTGGTCCATGCCGGTGGCTATCAATCCGCCGAGGTCGCCGCCTATGGAGGCTCCCCAGTTGCCGAGGGCATCGCCCATGAAGCCTTCGTACAAGTCTTCCAGCGCCTCATCCAACCAGCCGCCGATGACCACTATCCCCAGGAAGAGGGTGGCCAGCACGCCGATCAGTATCGGCACCCCGGTGAGGGGGCGCAGGGTGAGGTCGGATATCCTCTCCGACAACGGCAGGCCGCCGGCGAGGGGGCTCTGCGCCTCGCTGAGGATGTTGCCCGCCTCGCCGTAGCGGTCACGGTTGATGTGGACGTCGATGCTCTCGCCGTGGCCGGCGTGGAACTCGGAGGCCAGCACGGAGGCTCGCTGCCGAATGGCGTCCGGGAGGGAGGAGGAGACGTACTCGCTCCCCTCCAGGAGCTTGATCACCGTCCCGCGCGGGAGGTAGTCCTGGCTGCCGTCCAGCATGGGGACGAGCTCGCGGATGTGCTCCTCGATGTGGCTGTCGTAGCGCACCTCGAACCCGGAGACCGGGGTGTCGTGCTCCAGCATGGCGTCCGCCAGCTCCTCTATCCCCTCGCCGTGGCGAGCGGAGACCGGGATCACCGGCACCTCCAGCAGGTCGCGGAGCATCTCCACGTCCAGCTCGAAGCGGCGGCGGGCCTGGTCCATCTGGTTCAATGCGAAGATGATGGGGAATCCCATCTCGATGAGCTGGAAGAGAAGGACCAGGGAAGGCTCCAGACGAGTGGCGTCCGCCACCAG